>NZ_QUHY01000029.1:0-33994 GCF_003479865.1 Blautia sp. AM47-4 | reverse complement strand
CGGGACGGTTCTCTTAAAAACACCATATAGATTTTTTGTACGCCGCCGCCCGCCATCGAGCAGAGTTTTACACCTAATTGGGGATAAAACAGCTCATGGCGGGCGGCGGCGTTGCCCTTATCGGCGGCACCCTCGTACCTCTGCTTGCCGGACTGTTCGGTTAAGCGGCGGGGTTAGCTATGCAGAGCATACTTGACGCGATTAACGAATGGATAAAGGAAATCCTCATTGGAGCCATTAACGGTAATCTGTCAACTATGTTCGGGGACGTAAACGAAAAAGTCGGAACTATCGCCGCAGAGGTAGGACAAACCCCGCAGGGGTGGAACGCAGGCATATTTTCCATGATACAGAGCTTGTCGGAAAATGTGATTGTACCCATTGCGGGGCTTGTTATTACCTACGTTCTATGCGTGGAGCTTATCAGCATGGTAACGGAAAAGAACAATATGCACGATATTGACACGTTCATGTTCTTTAAGTGGTTTTTCAAGGCGTGGGTAGCGGTGTATCTCGTTACCCACACCTTTACTATCACTATGGCGGTGTTCGATATGGCGCAGCACGTTGTTTCCGGCGCGGCGGGCGTGATCGGCGGCGATACGAATATCGACGTTGACGCCGCCCTCTCGTCCATGCAAGCCGGACTTGACGCTATGGAAATCCCCGAACTGCTTATGCTCGTTATGGAAACAAGCCTTGTGAGCCTTTGCATGAAAATCATGTCGGTGCTTATCACGGTTATCCTGTACGGCAGAATGATAGAAATTTACCTTTACTGTTCGGTATCGCCTATCCCGTTTGCAACTATGACCAACAGAGAGTGGGGGCAGATAGGCAACAACTACTTAAAAGCCCTGTTCGCCCTCGGTTTTCAAGGCTTCCTCATAATGATATGCGTCGGCATTTATGCGGTTTTGGTTGGCAGCATGATTGTAGCGGACAACCTGCACAGCGCGATTTTCTCCCTTGCAGCCTACACCGTGATTTTGTGCTTCTCCCTATTCAAAACAGGCACACTTGCGAAGTCAATCTTTAACGCCCATTAAAGACCGAAAGGAGGTTTTCACTTGGCGTATGTACCCGTACCCAAAGACTTATCAAAAATCAAAACAAAAGTCGCTTTTAATCTGACAAAGCGGCAGATTATATGTTTTGCGGCAGCCCTCGCTATGGGACTACCGCTTTTCTTTTTGCTCAAAGACAGCGCGGGAACAAGCATGGCGGCATTTGCAATGATTGTCGTTATGCTTCCCTGCTTCCTCTTGGCAATGTATGAAAAACACGGGCAGCCCCTTGAAGTCGTGATAAAGAACGTCATTCAGACAAAGTTTATCCGACCAAAGGAACGCCCCTATCAGACGGAAAATTTTTATGCCGTCATAGAAAAACAACGAAAACTGGAAAAGGAGGTATCGGCTATTGTCAATGGCAGAACGAAAAACCATGACCCGCGCGGTAAAAAATCCCGTGAAGCGTAAGCTGACCCGCGCAGAAAAGAAAGAAATCGCCGCCGTGATACAGGCGGCAAAGGGCGACGGGAAGCCCCACACCGCGCAGCAGACCATTCCCTACTTGCAGATGTACCCGGACGGGATTTGCAGGGTAACGGAAAAGAAATACAGTAAAAGCCTTGTCTTTGAAGATATTAACTATCAGCTTGCACAGGCAGATGATAAGACCGCCATTTTTGAAAACTGGTGCGATTTTCTCAACTACTTTGACGCTTCCGTTTCGGTGCAGCTCTCTTTCATCAATCAGGGCGCAAGAAAGGAAAAGGCACAGGCGGCTATCGAAATTCCGGCACAGGACGACGCTTTTAACTCTATCCGCAGGGAGTACGCGGATATGCTGAAAAATCAGCTTGAAAAAGGCAACAACGGACTGGAAAAGTGCAAGTACATTACCTTTTCCATTGAAGCGGACAATCTTGCGGCGGCAAAAGCCCGCCTTTCCCGTATCGAAACCGATGTACTGAATAATTTTAAGGTGCTTGGTGTAACCGCCCGCCCCATGAACGGACAGGAACGCTTGAACGTCCTGCATGGGATTTTCCACCCGGAGGGCGAGCCGTTCCGCTTCTCTTGGGACTGGCTTGTGCCGTCGGGGCTTTCTACAAAGGACTTTATCGCCCCGTCCTCGTTCCGTTTTGGCGACGGGCGCACGTTCCGCATGGGGCGAAAACTTGGTGCGGTATCGTTCCTTGAAATCCTTGCGCCGGAGCTGAATGACCGTATGCTTTCGGACATTCTCGACCTTGAAAACGGGATAATCGTCAATATGCATATCCGCAGTATCGACCAGAGCGAAGCAATCAAGACTATCAAGCGCAAGATAACCGACCTCGACAAGATGAAGATTGAGGAACAGAAAAAAGCGGTACGCAGCGGGTATGACATGGATATAATTCCGTCCGACCTTGCTACTTTCGGCAGCGAAGCAAAAAATCTGTTGCAGGATTTACAGAGCCGCAACGAGCGAATGTTTCTGCTGACGTTCCTTGTGGTAAACATGGCAGACACAAAACGGAAACTAGATAATGACGTATTTGCTACGGCGGGCTTTGCACAGAAAAACAACTGCGCTCTGACCCGCCTTGACTATTTGCAGGAAGCGGGCTTTATGTCCTCTATTCCTCTTGGGGAGAACCTTATCCCCATTCAAAGAGGGCTTACGACCAGTAGCACCGCTATTTTTATCCCGTTCATCACGCAGGAGCTTTTCCAAAGGGGTGCAGCCCTTTACTACGGCTTAAATGCCCTTAGTAACAACATGATACTCTGCGACCGCAAGCAACTGAAAAATCCCAACGGGCTTATTCTTGGAACACCGGGAAGCGGTAAATCCTTTGCGGCAAAACGGGAAATGACAAACGCCTTTCTCATTACCGACGACGATATTATTATCTGCGACCCGGAAGCAGAATATTTTTCCCTTGTGCAGCGTTTGGGCGGGCAAGTGATACGTCTGTCGCCTGCCGGAAAAGGCATGGACGGCAAGCCCCAGTATGTGAACCCTATGGATATTAACCTCAACTACTCCGAGGACGACAACCCGCTTGCCTTGAAATCCGACTTTATCCTTTCCCTCTGCGAGCTTGTTATCGGCGGCAAAGAGGGCTTGCAGCCCGTGGAAAAGACCGTCATTGACCGCGCCGTTAGGAATGTGTACCGACCTTTCCTTGCAGACCCCGACCCGGCAAAAATGCCGATTTTGGGCGACCTCTACAACGAACTGCTGAAACAGCCGGAGCCGGAAGCTGCCCGCATTGCGGCGGCATTGGAGCTTTATGTTTCCGGCTCTCTGAACGTCTTTAACCACCGTACCAACGTGGAGCTTTCAAACCGTCTTGTCTGCTTTGATATTAAGCAGCTTGGAAAGCAGCTCAAAAAATTAGGTATGCTCATTGTGCAAGACCAGGTGTGGAACCGCGTGACCGTCAACCGCGCCGAGAAAAAGGCAACCCGTTACTATATGGACGAATTTCATTTGCTTTTGAAAGAGGAACAGACCGCAGCCTATTCTGTGGAGATTTGGAAGCGTTTTCGTAAATGGGGCGGCATACCGACGGCTATCACACAGAACGTCAAAGACCTTTTAAGCAGCCGCGAAGTCGAGAATATCTTTGAAAACTCCGATTTTGTCCTCATGCTCAATCAGGCACAGGGCGACCGGGCTATCCTTGCAAAGCAGCTTAACATCTCCCCGCAGCAGATGAAGTATGTAACCCACACCGAAGCGGGCGAGGGGCTTATCTTTTACGGGAATGTGGTGCTGCCGTTCATTGACCGCTTCCCGACGGACACCGAGCTTTACTGTCTGCTTACGACAAAGCCGGAGGAAGTGAGCAAGCCATGAAAACAGACGTAATCATCAACCGCGACGCCTCTATGCCCTGCGGGAGCTCCGAGCGAAAGCGTGAACTGCTGCGTCACAAGCCCGCCTTACTATGGACTAAGGGACTACGGGCTTGACGCGCAGATTGGACGTGAGGACACGCCGGAGCAGTATATCGGGCGGCTTGTGGAAGTGTTCCGGGAGCTGCGCCGGGTACTCAAAGACGACGGGACATTTTGGCTGAATATCGCAGACACATACTGCGGCAGCGGCATGAAAGCGGGCTGCAAGCAAAAGGATTTAATCGGTATTCCGTGGCTTCTTGCCTTTGCCCTGCGCTCTGACGGGTGGTATTTACGCAGCGATATTATCTGGCTGAAAGAAAACCCTATGCCGGAAAGCTGCCGCGACCGACCGAGCCGCTGCTATGAGCATATCTTTTTACTGACGAAATCAAAGAAATATTACTATGACGCTGCCGCCATTGCAGAGCCGATCGCGCCGGGAACGGCTGCGCGCTACAGGCAAGGGCGCAGCGCAGGACACAAATACGCCGAGGAAGTACCAGGACAGGGCAAGGTACAGGGTATCAATCAGCCCCGCAGCGGCAGCTATTATGACGACGCCCTTATGCCGACCACAAGAAACAAGCGGGACGTTTGGCTTATCAATACCGTACCGTACAAGGGCGGGCATTTTGCCGCCTATCCCCCGAAGCTCGCGGAAACGTGCATACTTGCGGGCTGTCCGAAAGGCGGCGTTGTGATAGACCCGTTCTTTGGAAGCGGCACCACCGGGCTTGCAGCGCAAAGCCTTGACCGCCGCTATATCGGCATTGAACTGAACGCCGAGTATTGCGCCCTTGCAGGGGCGCGGATTGGAGGTGGTAACACTTGAAAGACCCATTAAAGCCCCGCGATAAAATCACGCAGAAAATGACCCGCGACGGGGCTATCGCAGAAAATCAGACCACGGGAGACACGGAACGTATCAGCAACCGCATACGGGACGCGGATTTACAAAAGACCCCGGAACAACAGGCGGCACAGGACGCTATGCAGCTTCCCCCGGTATCTGATACAAGCCCGCTTCCCCATGTGCCGGGAGCTGCCCCCAAAGCGGACACAGGCAAAACGGAGCGCGTCATGAAGCATATCGACGCCGCCCATACACGAAAAGCCAGTAAAAAGGCAGTACGAAAAGCACAGGCAGAAGCTACCGCCGGGACGAAATCTTCCCGGCTGCAATTTACCGACGAGGAACGCGCTGCCCCGGAGCTTGAAAAGTATATCAAGAAATCCGATAAAGCCGCCGACCGCTTGGATAAGGCAAAGGCAGCTATCCCCAAAGAAAAGAAACTGGTAAAAGAGCGCACCTTTGACGAAACCACCGGGAAAGGCAAGACCCGCCTGCACTTTGAGGAAAAGGACAAGCCGCCCGGATTTAAGGAGAAGCACAACCCGCTATCCCGCCCCACACAGGAAGCCGGGATTTTGGTACATAACAAAATCCATTCTGTCGAAAAGGATAATTCCGGCGTGGAGGGCGCACACAAGAGCGAGGAAGCCGCAGAACGGGGATTGAAGTACGGGGCGCGGAAAATCAAGCAGGGCTACCGCAACCATAAGCTGAAACCCTACCGGGAAGCGGCAAAGGCAGAAAAAGCGGCTTTTCGGGCAAATATGGACTTTCAGTATCACAAGACCCTGCATGAGAACCCGCAGCTAACCAGTAACCCCATTTCCCGGTTTTGGCAGAAGCAGAAAATCAAGCGGCAGTATGCAAAGGAAGCCCGCAATACCGCAAAGGGTATCAAGGGCGCGGCAGAACGCACCCGCAAGGCGGCAGCCAAAGCCGCCGAGAAAACGAAGCAGACCGCAGCATTTGTGGCAAGGCACCCGGCGGGTGTGGCAATCGCTGTCGGGGTGCTACTGCTCTTTATCATGGTTATGTCCGGGCTGTCCTCTTGTGGGGCAATGTTTTCCGGCACGTTAAACGGCGTGCTTGGAACGTCCTATACGTCCGAGGACAGCGACCTTGTGGAAGTGGAAAACAGCTACGCAGGATTGGAAAACGAGCTGCAAAGCAGGATTGACAATATCGAGCGCGACAATCCGGGCTATGACGAGTACCGCTATGACCTTGCAAATATCGGACACAATCCCCATGAATTAGCGTCTTATCTGACCGCAAAATACCAAAGCTACACCTGCGCCGAGGTACAGAGCGAATTACAGCGGATTTTCAATCAACAATACAAGCTGACGCTGACCGAGGAAGTGGAAATACGCTACCGGGAGGAAGAACGCACCGACACATGGACAGATGAGGACGGCAACGAGCATACGGACACCTACACGGTACAAGTGCCTTATGAGTATTACATCTTGAACGTCAAGCTGACGAATACCCCACTATCCACCATTGCGGAAAACAATCTGACCCCGGAACAACTGGAAATGTACCGGGTGTACTTACAGACAAGCGGGAACAAGCCCCTTATCTTTGGCGGCGGCTCTCCCGACACTTCCGCGTCGGAAGATTTAAGCGGCGTGGACTTTGTAAACGGAACGCGCCCCGGCAATACCGCTATCGTTGACCTTGCAAAACGGCAAGTCGGAAATGTGGGCGGCTATCCGTATTGGAGCTGGTACGGCTTTAATTCCCGCGTGGAATGGTGCGCCTGTTTCGTGTCCTGGTGCTACGGGCAAATGGGACTTTCCGAGCCGCGCTTTGCCGCCTGCCAGTCGCAGGGTATTCCGTGGTTTACTTCTCACGGACAATGGGGAGCGCGGGGCTATGAAAACATTGCCCCCGGCGACGCTATCTTTTTTGACTGGGATTTAGACGGCAGCGCAGACCATGTAGGACTTGTTATCGGCAGGGACGAAAGCCGCGTCTATACCGTGGAGGGCAATTCCGGCGACGCCTGCAAGATTAAGAGCTATCCCCTTGACTATGCCTGTATCAAAGGGTACGGGCTGATGAACTGGAACTGACACATTTTTTGAAAATCGAAAGGAGAAAAATTTTATGGCAATGAGTAAAATCGAAAGAATTGACAAGGAAATCCAAAAGACCCGTGAGAAAATCACGGAGTATCAGAACAGGCTGCGCGGACTGGAAGCACAGAAAACCGAAGCGGAAAATCTG
The DNA here is from genome assembly GCF_003479865.1 of Blautia sp. AM47-4. Classification (NCBI taxonomy): domain Bacteria; kingdom Bacillati; phylum Bacillota; class Clostridia; order Lachnospirales; family Lachnospiraceae; genus Blautia; species Blautia sp. AM47-4. Next base: position 27,004 of record NZ_QUHY01000029.1, on the reverse strand, counting down.
CAAATCGTTCAGCTTGTGCGCTCTATGCGCCTTACCCCGCAGGAGCTTACCGCTATGCTTGCGGGCGGAGGTATTCCGGGCATTGCCCTATGCCCGCAGACTATGAGGAACAGGAGGACAATGCAGATGAAGAATAAAATTCTTAGAAGCCTTACCGCACTTTGCGCCGCCCTTATGCTCATGGGCGGCTTTTCTGTTACCGCCTTTGCACAGACACCTACGACGGAAGAAACCGACGACAGCGGCGTGATCGTGGAAACCGAACCGCAGCCCCTTACCCCGGAGGGCAACATGACCCTTGTGGACGACATCGACGGGGACGCTGCCGAGGATAAACAGTTTATCGTCGTGAAAAGCAAAGGCGGCAACTATTTTTACATTATCGTTGACCGGGCAGCCGAGGGGGAAAATTCCGTCCACTTCCTAAATCAAGTAGACGAAAGCGACCTTATGGCGATTATCGGGGAGGAACAGACCGAACAGCCCCCGGCTGTCTGCAACTGTACCGAGAAATGCAAGGCGGGCGAAGTCAACACCGCCTGTCCTGTCTGCTCTGTAACTATCAATAACTGCACAGGCAAGGACACCGAGCCGGAAGCTCCCGCAGAGCCGGAGAAACCCAAAAACAGCATGGGCGGGCTTCTCATCTTCCTTGTTGTGGGACTTCTTGGCGGCGGCGCAGCCCTCTACTACGTTAAGTTTATGAAACCGAAGCAGAACGTAAAAGGCAGCACCGACCTTGACGAGTTCGATTTTGACGAATACGACGAGGACGAGCCGGAGGAAGAAACTGACATCGCAGACACCGAACAGGAGGACGAGGAAGAATGAAACTTGTGATTTGTGAGAAACCCAGCGTCGGGGCGGCGGTTGCCGCCGCCCTTGGCGTTACGGGTAAGAAAGACGGATATATCGAAAATGACAAGTACATCATTTCTTGGTGTATCGGGCATTTGGTACAGCTTTCCGAAGCTGCCGCCTATGGGGAGCAGTACAGAAAATGGAGCTATGACAGCTTACCCATTCTGCCGCAGGAATGGCAGTACACCGTAGCCGCCGACAAGGGAAAACAATTCAAAATCTTGAAAGACCTCATGCACCGCGCCGACGTTTCGGAAGTCGTGAACGCCTGCGACGCGGGGCGCGAGGGAGAATTGATTTTCCGATTTGTCTATGAAATGGCGGGCTGCAAGAAACCCTTTACCCGTCTTTGGATTTCCTCTATGGAAACGGACGCAATTCGAAGCGGCTTTGAACATCTGAAGGACGGGCGCGGGTATGACACCCTCTATCATTCCGCACTATGCAGGGCAAAGGCTGACTGGCTTATCGGTATCAATGCGACCCGCCTTTTCTCCTGCCTGTATGGAAAGACCTTGAACGTGGGACGTGTGCAGACCCCGACCTTAAAAATGCTTGTAGACCGGGACGCTGCCATTACAAACTTCAAGAAAGAAACCTACTATCATGTGCGCCTTATGCTCCCCGGCGCAGAAGCGGCAAGCGCGAAGATCTGCGCCGCTGATGAAGCGGGCAAACTGAAAGCAGCCTGCGAAGCGTCGGCGGCTGTCTGTACTTCCCTTGTGAAAGAAAAGAAAACCATTGCCCCGCCGAAGCTCTTTGACCTTACCAGTTTACAGCGGGAAACAAACCGTATTTACGGGTACACGGCAAAGCAGACCCTTGACCTTGCACAGACCCTCTATGAAAAGAAGCTCTTGACCTATCCGAGAACGGACAGCGCATTTCTGACCGATGACATGGGAGAAACAGCGACGGGCATTATCGCGCTGCTATGCGGGAAGCTGCCCTTTATGGCGGGCATTTCCTTTACGCCGGAAGTTTCCCGCGTTCTGAACAGCAAAAAGGTATCAGACCACCACGCAATCATTCCCACTATGGAGCTTGCAAAGGCTGACCTTACCGCGCTGCCGGAAAGCGAGCGCAATATCCTTACCCTTGCCGGGGCGCGTCTGCTTATGGCGACCGCCGAGCCGTACAGTTTTGAAGCGGTAACGGCGGTTTTCTCCTGCGCCGACCATGAATTTACGGCAAAGGGAAAGGCGGTAATCGCTGCCGGGTGGAAAGACATGGAACGGCTTTACCGGGTGACCCTCAAAAAGAAGCCGGACAGCGACGACGAAAACGAACTTGTTTTAGATGTGCCGGACTTTACCGAGGGACAGACCTTTGAAAACCCTGCTGCAAAGGTTACGGAGCATGAAACGACGCCGCCGAAGCCCCACAATGAAGCGTCCTTACTTTCTGCTATGGAACGCGCTGGGAATGAGGACACCGACCCGGACGCAGAACGCCGGGGGCTTGGGACGCCCGCTACCCGCGCCGCTGTCATTGAAAAGTTAGTAAAAGGCGGCTTTATCGAGCGCAAGGGCAAGCAGCTACTTCCTACCAAAGACGGCACAAACCTTGTGTGCGTCCTGCCGGACAGCTTAACTTCTCCGCAGCTTACGGCTGCATGGGAAAACAATCTGACGCAGATTGCAAAGGGTAACGCTGACCCTGCCGCTTTCATGCAGGGTATCGAAGCAATGACGCAGGAGCTTGTAAAAACCTATGCTTCCGTGTTGGGTGAGAAACAAGAGCTTTTCAAGACAGAAAAAACAGAGCTTGGGAAGTGTCCCCGCTGCAAGTCCCTGGTCTATGAGGGAAAGAAAAACTACTACTGTTCCAACAAAGAGTGCGGCTTTACCATGTGGAAAAATGACCGCTTCTTTGAGGAACGAAAAACCGCCTTTACCCCGAAGATTGCCGCAGCACTTCTTAAATCCGGCAAGGCAACAGTTAAAAAACTGTACTCTCCGAAAACGGGCAAAACCTACGACGGAACGGTACTTTTAGCCGACACGGGCGGTAAATATGTGAATTACAAAGTAACCATTTCAAAGAACAAAGAACTTGAATAGCAAGCATAGGAAGCGGGTACCCACTTCCGTAAATCCCCCGTTTTCGTCTGCCGACGATTGCGGGGGATTTTTCTTGTTGGGAAGTTTCCCAAACCCTCTGCAATTTTTCAAAATCTTTGGCAGAACAGGCGGCGCGTTGTATTTAGGAGCGTAACCACCAACGCGCAGCGTCTACGCTGCCATTTCAGAAAGGAGCGAATACATGAGCGAACAATTTTCCATTCTTATCGACAGCCGCACCCGCTTTGAAACAAGCGAACCGGGCGGCGTGTGGCTTTCCATGCCGACCACAAAGGAGCAGCTTCACGAAGCTATGCAGCGCGTCGGCATTACTGCGGATAACCCGCAGGACTTCTTTATCAACGGCTTTGCAAACACCGAGCAGCAGCCCTTTGACGTGCCGCTTCCCGTTATCCAGAGCGCAGGGCTTGACGAACTGAACTACTTAGGCAATCTGCTTGCCATGCAGCGCGACGAGGACAGGGACAAGTTTACGGCGGCGGTAGCTCTTGGGGAACGTGCCGGAAGTGTCAAAGACCTTATCAACCTTGCACAAAATCTTGACTGCTACTGGCTTTATCCCACCGTACAGAACGAAGAAGATTACGGCTATTACCTTATCGACGAACTGGACGAATTAGAACTGCCCGAAGAAGCAAAAAAGTATTTCATGTATGAGGATTACGGGCGGGACGCTGCTATCAATGACGGAGGACGCTTTACCGAACAGGGCTATATCTACAACAACAAGAACACCTTTACGGAGTGGTACAACGGCAGAGAAAGCGACATACCGAGGGAATACCGCGTTATGAGCTTCCCGCAGCCGCACCGCCCCGACCCGTCAAAGGTAGAAATGGACGCAGCCGCACCGGGACAGAAAACAGTGCAGACCATAGAGCAGCCGCAGGAGCCGCGCCCGGTTATCCCTATTGTGCTGACGAGCGAAAAACCCGCAGAGAAATTGAAAGAGATTACCGACCGTCTGGAACAGGGAATAACGGAACTCTTTGACAGCGAGCGTTACCGGGAATATCTGCGCGTCATGTCAAAATTTCATAATTACAGCTTTAACAATACGCTGCTTATCGCCATGCAGAAGCCGGACGCTTCCCTTGTTGCGGGCTTTTCCGCATGGAAAAATAATTTTGGGCGAAACGTGATAAAAGGGCAAAAAGGAATTAAAATCATTGCCCCGTCGCCTTACAAAGTCAAACAGGAAATGAAGAAAATCGACCCCCACACGCAGCAGCCTATCATTGGGAAAGACGGGAAGCCGGTTACGGAGGAAAAGGAAATCACGATACCCGCTTATAAGGTAGTGTCTGTCTTTGACGTGTCGCAGACCGAGGGGCGCGAGCTTCCCGACATTGCCGTAAATGAACTGACGGGCGACGTGGAGCGTTACAGGGATTTTTTCGCTGCCCTTGAAAAGACTTCCCCCGTTCCTATTGGCTTTGAGCAGATACCGGGTAGCTCTCATGGTTACTACCATTTGGAGGACAAGCGCATTGCCATTGACGAGGGCATGAGCGAGATTCAAACCTTGAAAACGGCGATACATGAAATCGCACACGCAAAGCTGCACGATATAGATTTGAACGCGCCGGAGAACGAACAGCAGCCCCATATTGACAGGCGTACCCGCGAAGTCGAAGCGGAAAGCGTCGCTTATACCGTCTGCCAACACTACGGGCTTGATACGTCAGACTATTCCTTTGGGTACGTCGCCGGGTGGAGCAGCGGCCGCGAGCTTTCCGAACTGAAAAGCTCCCTTGAAACAATCCGCAGCGCAGCCGCCGAGATTATCAATTCCATTGACGAAACATTAGCGGAGCTTTCAAAGGCGCAGGATAAGGAGCAGACTGCCGGACAGGAGCAGCCGGACAAAGAGGAAAACGCCGCGCCGGAGCAGCCGAAACAGGAAGCCTCCGCACAGGAAAAAGCAGCCTTTATCCCGGAAACAGTTTACCGGGTGCGCCGCAATCCTTACAGCGACAGGAAAGAGAACGCCTATCTGCTGCAAGCCTATGTAACGCAGGAAAACGGGCGGGCAAAAATGGGCGCGGTACTTTTCACAGGAACGCCCCAGAAATGCCGCGAGCTTATGGGGCAACTCAAAAACGGCGAACTGACCGAGGGACAGGTCAAGGAGCTTTACGCAAAGGCACAGGAAACCGCTAAGACCGCCGAACAGGACAAAGGCACCTTTTCCATTTATCAGCTAAAGCATGGCGACGAAACGCGGGACTTGCGCTTTGAGCCATACGACCGCCTGCAGGCGACGGGAAATGTGGTTGATAAGGCGAACTATGAGCTTGTCTATTCCGCAGAGCTTACGCCGGGGACTTCCCTTGAAGATATTTATACCCGTTTCAATATCGACCACCCCAAAGACTTTAAGGGACACAGCCTTTCCGTTTCCGACGTGGTGGTGCTTCATCAGAACGGGCAGGACGCCGCCCACTATGTAGACAGCTTCGGCTATAAGAATGTGCCGGAGTTTTTACAGGAGCAGAAGCAGCTTACGCCCGACGAGTTGGAAACAGGCGAAACAATCAAAACGCCGCGCGGTACTTTCTATGTAACCGATATGAGCCGCGAACAAATGGAAGCCGCCGGATATGGCTTTCACCATCAATCCGACGACGGAAAATATTTAGTCATGGGAAATGGTACGCGGGCGTTTGCCATAGCAGCCGAGCAGCGGGAAAATCCCTTGAAAGCTGCCGAGCAGACCACCGAGCAAAACGAAAACATGATTGACGGGATTATCAACAATACGCCGACCGTTGACGAACTGGAAGCAAAGGTTAAGGCGGGAGAAACGATTTCCCTTGTTGACCTGGCTAACGCGGTCAAAGCCGATAAGGAGCGCGGCAAGGGCAAGCCGGAAAAGAAGCCCTCTATCCGGGCGCAGCTTAAAGCGGATAAGGAAAAGGCACAGAAGAAAGCCGCAGCGAAAACAAAAAATCACGATTTGGAGGTATGAGCATGAACAGATTTACCGTTGAGGAAACAAACCTTTTGAGCATTTACCATGAGGGAAGCAAGGCGCAGCTTACGGAGAACATCAACGCCGCGCTGCCTTACATGGACGCGGATATGCGGGAACTGGCGAAGCGCGCCCTTTCCAAAGTGGACGCGCTGACCGAGGAAGAATTTGCGGAGCTTACCATTTACGCCGCAGAGGAAGTATGAGCAGCATTAAGCGGCTTTCGCCGCCCCAGAGCCGGAAAGTCAATTCCCTTGTGCGCCGGGAGTGCTGCAACTGCGATAACGGACACTGTATTTTGCTTGACGACGGGGACGAGTGCGTATGCCCGCAGCTTATCTCTTATTCGCTGCTTTGCAAATGGTTTCGGATTGCCGTACTTCCCCTTGATAAGCTCCTGTATGCCGAGCTTTTTAAGACCGAGGATAAAAAGCGTTGTACTGTATGCGGCACGTTCTTTGTATCAAAGTCAAACAGCGTCAAATACTGCCCGGACTGCCGCAAGCGTATCACGAACAGACAGGCAGCGGAGCGCATGAGAAAACGACGCGCCCTTGTTACGCGATAAGGGCGAAAATAGCCTTGATTTACAGGGCTTGCAGCGCGTGAAAATCACTTAGGCGATACAGAATACCTTTTCCCTTAAAAACAGCTTTCTACTGCGTAACATACCAAAATCAGCACCCACAAAAAGACAGGGCGCGGGAGGTCATTACTGGCTTTCCGCGTCCTGTCTTTTTTTGCGCCTGTTTATCCGCGCTCTGTTTCCTTGCCCCGTTCCGGCTGCTTTCCTGTCTGCAAAATGCTGTCTATGTTCTGCTTGATAACGTCATATTCCCGGACTTTCTTTTTCAGCTTGCCATAATCGGCGTAAAGGGCTTCTTTCTGCGCTTGGAGTGCTTCATATTCCTTTTGCAGCGTGGCGGGATTGGGGAGCTTTGTAATGCCCGCCGTTTTGAGTGCCTTTGCCGCAGCTTCATGGAGGATAATATCGCGCTCATGTCCGGCGCGGTATCGCTCTTTGTTCTTTGCCTTGCGGTATGCGTCATAGACAGGCTTTGTCTTTTGATAAGTGGCGACGTGCTTCATCAGCACCGCCATATCTGCAAGCCGCTTTTCAACGCCCTTTAATACGTCTGCCGCCTGTTCGCTTTCTGCCGCCACTTCCTCAATCCGGCTGACTAAATCCGCGTACTGTTCAATCTTATTCTCCGTCAAGAAATTCATGGTCTTAGCTGCCTGTTTCAGATTGTGGATTTTCGCCCAGTGTTCATAGCCTTTGCTCTGCGCCGCCTTGATACTGTTTTCAATGTCAATCAGCAGGCTAACGCCGCCGCGATCTGCGCGGGGAGCTTTCGCAGCGCGGGCGCGTTTGCCCTCTATGCGTTCCCTTATGGCTTCCTCTGTATAGTCTGCGCCGAGGGTTTTAAGACGGGTAAAGCGTTCCTGTCCGGGAGCGCGGCAGGACACATATTTTCCCGGCTTTATCTCATAGCCCGCAGCTTGCAGCCGTTGTAACAATTCCTCAAAACTGGACACTTGGGGAATGAGTGCGTCAACGGCGATTTTCAGCTTGCCTTTCCGACTGGTTCCCGTTTTTTCCTCTTGATACTCTGCATAGCTCTTTCCCTTGTTTCCCTTTTTCGGGACAATGACGGATAAGCCGTTTTCCCGGCACAGCCTGTCGCTCATGTTCCGTATGCCGTAATAACTACGCTTATTGGAATTATACTTGTGGTGGTCTACAAAATTGACCGCGCAGAAAATAATGTGATTATGGACGTGTCCTTTGTCAATGTGCGTCGTCAATACATACTCATGCTGCCCTTTTGTTACCGCGTCGGCAAGCTGCTTTCCGATTTTGTGGGCGGTTTCATAATCCACTTCCCCCGGCTCAAAGGACTGTATCAGATGAAAGGCTAAATTGTTGCCCTTTTGGAGAGCTTGCGACAAGGTATATTCAAATTCAATGTCTGCCGTTTCATAGGAGCAGCCAAAAGAGGACACAAGCATTTTCCCGTCCGTCTTATCGGGATTTTGGATATAGTCAAGGGCTTTGCTCAACGTGCTTTTAATAGGCTTAATCTTTGTAACCGCCATATCTCCGCAAGCACCCCCTTTATTTCCTCTATGTCCTCTTGGTAGACGCTGCCCGTACTGTTTACGCGCTTTGCAATCTGGTTGACGTTGACACCGATTTTCTGTATCTCCGCTGTCATGGCTTTTATGTCGGTGTGGTCTACTTGGATAATGTATCCGTCAATGGCAATCTTCCTAAGATATGCCGCCATGTTCCGGGTGGGGACGAGCTTCATTTTTTCAAGAATTAAATCCCGTTCTGCTTCTGTTACTCTGAATTTGATTTGTACCGTTCTTTTGCGTCCGTCCATGCTTTCGCTCCTTTCCATTCCGAGGGTTTGGGACACTTCCCAACAAGCCATTTTCAACCGACGTGCCGCAGCGCAGGAGGGCGAAAATACGGAAGTGGGTACCCGCTTCCTATGCTTGCTACGAAAGTTTTTTCTTAATCCTTACTACAACGGAAAGCCCCGTTTTGCCAAACTTACACAAAAGAAAAACGCTGCAATCTCAAAAAGATTACAACGCTTCCTAAAGCCTATTTAGTTTTCGTTTTCGACTTCTGCAATTTCTTTCGCCGTCGCGGTAACAATCCGTATTCCTGTATCGCTCATATCATCAAGAAGCGCGTCAAGCTGCCGCCGCTTTGTGTCTTTCTCCGGCTGCGTATCTAAAAGAAACTGGTCTACGGATATATGATAGCGCAGCATAAGCTCAAAGAAAATCTGTAAACTTGGGTGCTGCCCGTTGTTCTCAATGTTTGCAAGGTAACGCGGGGAAATATACATTTCGTCGCTTACTTTCTTGCGGCTCTCTTTGCGCTCTTTCCGCGCGTTCTTTATTGCTTGCCCAAAAGCCTTGAAGTCGTACTTTTCTACTGGTCTTTTTGCCATATTCATTCACCCAGTTACATTTTACTGTTCCCCTTTCTTCTTGGATATGTCTATATACTTCCTATAACGAACCTAAATAATGCCTATTTCCGCACTTGCTATTATTCGCCATACCGTATATAATTATACTGATAAACTTTGAAGAAAGGACGGGTGGCTTATGGAATATATGTCTTGTGCAGAAGCAGCGGGCAAATGGGGCATTTCAGAAAGACGGGTGCAGAAACTTTGTGAGGGGGAGCGCATACCGGGCGTTTCAAAATTTGGTAGTATGTGGCTGATACCAAAAGACGTGGAAAAGCCAACTGATAGACGCAGAAAGGAGTTTCAACATGAATAATGTTTTAATTATCGAAGATGATAAAGAAATTTGCGTTATGATAAAAGACCATCTGGAAAAGTACAATTATCAAGTCTTCTTCACACTTACTGGTGCAAATGCGATTGAACGCATAAAAGAATTATCCCCAGATTTAATTATTTTAGATTTAATGCTTCCTTTTATCAGTGGAGACGAATTAATTAGAAATATCAGAAAATTTTCAGATGTACCTGTAATTGTTGTTTCTGCAAAAAGTTTAACATTCAACAAAGTCGAACTGCTACGCTTGGGTGCTGATGACTATTTAACAAAGCCGTTTGATTTGGACGAATTACTAGCGCGAATTGAACGCAATTTGCTAAGAAGTCAAAAAGATACTCCCCATCTTTGTTTGACCTTTGGAGAACTTTCCATTAATACATCTTCAAAAATAGTTACTGTTGCAGACGAAATTATTGTGCTTACAGCAAAAGAGTATCAACTTGTAGAACTACTGGCGAAATATCCTGATAAAGTTTTTTCTAAGCAAAATCTTTATGAAAGTATTTGGCAAGAACCATTTGCAAGGGATAATGATGTCATTAACACACATATAAGTAACTTACGAAAAAAATTAAAGGGCGAAGGCTGCCGAATTAAGACCATATGGGGCTTGGGTTACCGATTTGCAAAGTGAGCTTTAGATAATCTTTAGCTTTACCTTTAGATTATTCAAGGAATTGTCTGCGATACTAAATAACAAGAAAGGAGCTGTGAAAAAATGAACGTAACAGTTTTTGAAGCTATCAACATCACAAAAAAGTATCGCAATACACTAGCCCTAAATCAAGTATCTATGTCTGTAATGCAAGGAGATATTTATGGGTTTATCGGAGAAAACGGTGCCGGTAAAACAACAATGATTCGTTTACTAACCGGACTGGCAGAACCTACTACTGGCAAAATTGCTTTATTCGGTGAAAGCAATAAGAAACTTGCAAAGCAGCGTGAGCGCATTGGCTGTATTATTGAGAGCCCTTCTCTTTATCTTGATATGACAGCCTATGAAAATTTGGAGGTACAACGTTTGCAACGCGGTATTCCAGGAAAAGGTTGCATTGATAATGCTTTAGCATTAGTTGGTTTGAAAGATACCGGAAAGAAAAAAGCAAAAGATTTCTCTTTGGGTATGCGGCAGAGACTAGCTCTCGCAATCGCTTTGCTTGGGAATCCTGAATTTCTCGTACTAGATGAACCAATTAACGGACTAGACCCTACTGGAATTATCGAATTAAGAAACTTACTCAAAAGACTAAATAAAGAACGTGGAATCACTATTTTGATTTCAAGTCACATTCTCACGGAACTTCATCAATTAGCAAATAGATATGGTATCTTACATGAGGGGAAACTTTTACAGGAAATTACCGCTACAGAGTTAGACAAACGCTGCAAAAAGCATTTGTTGTTGCAAGTGAATGATGTAGCTGCTGCTAGTGTTTTATTGGAAAGCAAACTGAATACTTCAAATTTTTCTGTTATGCCAGACAAAAGTATTCATCTATATGATTATGTTGAAAATGCCGGAAAAGTATCAGCGTTGCTAAGTGCAAATAACATTACGATTTATCAGTTAGCACAATCTGGAGATAGTCTTGAAACTTATTACACTAATTTGATAGGAGGGTGCCAAAATGATTAACCATTTTAAAGCTGAATTTTATAAATTGCGTCACTCAAAGATATTGATAACTATATTAGGCGTATGTGCGGCGGTTATAATGGTCTCTTTTGCACTTGGTGACATGACTTTTTTTGGAGCCGGAGATGGAACAGAAAGTGTAATCGGATTTCAAGCTAAGTGTTATCTATCTAGTGAAATACCAACGTTTCAAACTGTTGCCCGCTCATCTCTTGCATATACAGCCTTTTTCTGGATTATTGGCATTTTATTTGCAACCATATTTTTTACAAAAGAATATAATACGGGTACAATCAAATTATCTGTTGCATACGGCACTAAACGAACTATTCTCTACTACACCAAAGCGATTACAATATTGGTGGTGTCTCTGATAACGTATCTGATTTTTGTAGCTACATTTTTCGTTATTGAAATCATACAATCCGGTTACATTCCAACTGCGAGTGAAGTAATAAACCTTTTGGGATGGGCTCTTGCTTGCGGAACGGTTTTATTAGCATTAGAAAGCATTTCTATTTTTTTATGTGTCGTTATTCAAAATACAGGGATTGTAACAGGGATTTGCTGCTTATATGTATTCAGTGGAGCGTCTGTTTACTTAATGCTATGGAGTGATATGGAGACGGTTTCAATACCCTTAAAATTTTTTGTATATGGAAATCCTATGTACTATTGGATGAATTTCAGCTCTTGTCGCACAATGGGTATTATTGAGCATTTACCATTCTATTTCATAGGGTGCATTTCTCTTTTGATTGTTGGCGGTCTTATTATGATTAGAAAAGAAATCAAGTAAAAGGGAGGTAGAATATGGGTTGGGCGATTATGTTTCTTGTTCTGATAGCATTGGTCATTATCCTTTCAATTTCTTTAATTAACTGGAAAATACAGATATATAAAGTAATCGTCCAACTAAATGCTATTCTGAATAGAAAAACGAAAAAGTTAGTTACAGTGTCTTTATCTGATAGGCGGTTAGAGCATTTGGTTGAAATCATAAATCAGATTGTATCAAAAGATAATATTTATCTGGGCGAAATTCAAAAAAAGGAGAATGAATTAAAAGAGAATATTTCTTGCCTTTCTCATGATTTACGGACACCACTAACTTCCATTCGCGGATATTTGCAACTTCTATCAAGTGCGCCTGATGAAAAAAGAGCGGAATATATTTCAGCATTATCCGGAAAAGCATTGAGATTAGAACGTCTCATAGATGACTTTTATCAAATCTCTCTTTTAGAAGCAGGACAATATCCATTTTACTATGAAAAGGTTGAGCTATGCTCATTGCTTACTGAAATCCTGCTAGACAATTATTCGATTTTCAGCGTTAATGGAATTGAACCCCAAATAGAAATACCTAATATGGACATCTATCTTAATGCTGACAGAAAGGCGTGTATTCGCATTATACAAAATCTTATATTCAATGCGGTAACATCCACTACAAATAATGTTGTAATTCAACTAATTAATATCGCAGATTCTGTACAACTCTGTATTAAAAATCCTGTTGCATCTATTCCTACAGAAGAATATTCAAAACTGTTGGAACGCTTTTATGTAGCAGATGTTTCAAGAAGTAATGGTACGTCTGGACAAGGACTTTACATTGTGAAAAAGCTATTACTTATGATGAATTGTACAAATCCAATAATTGAAATACATGACCATAATTTTATGATTACGATTGATTTTTCGCCCTTACTCATAAAGAAATAATCTGCCGGACGACGGCAAAAGAAAAAAAGCCGTCGCAAAGCAGAGGTATTTTCACGCGCCATTTCTAAATTACGGCGGCTTTGATTTTCAGAGCCGCCGTTTCTTTTTGCGCGACGACCCATAGCCATATAAAACGGCGGCTTTAGGAGGTAGCCGCCATGAGCGATAAACCATATCGACAATATTCTACTTTCTTTGACTTATCAAAAAAAGCCCGACCATCGCCGGGGACACTTCTACCCTTAGATATGAACTGTCAAATCATCTGAATACCGCTTTCAATTCCCTTGCGCTTGTCTGCGTCTTGCAGACAGGCGCATTTTGCATTTTCGGGAGGTTTTTTCAAAAAAGTTTCGCTTTCATTCGGCGTTTGAAAAAATCGCCTGTATTATCCCGCGAAAAGGGGAGGTACTACCTACTTTCGGCACGAAAGGAGGTGAGAACATGGAACCTAATCGCGTGGAATTTCAGAAGCAATGTATCTTTCAAAGTTTCTGTAAACGGGTGCTGCACAACGAAGCCTGCAACGCCCATGAGGAAATCCGGCGTCGCAGAGCAAAGGAAGTGTCGTTTTCCGACCTTGCCTTGCATGAGGAGCGGCAGCTTTACACGCTTGACAAGTATTTTCAAGACGAAGAAGCCGAGCCGAGCTATCAGCAGGCGGGAAAGAAAATCACGCCGAAGCTGTTGCTTGAAGCAATCCGCACTTTGCCGGAAGAAAAAAGGAAAGCTATCATGCTGTACTATTTCGAGGGCATGACCGACGTGGAGATTGGAAAGTTATTCAATACGTCGCGCAGCACGATACAGTACAGACGGACAAGCTCTTTTGAAATCTTGAAGAAATATTTGGAGGAACACGCTGATGAATGGGACGAATGGTAAACAATCTGACTTCCCGGACGTTGCCCTTGTTCCCTATCCTGTCATTGTGGCAGCGACAAAGGGCGACCCGGACGCTATGAAAATTGTCTTGCAGCACTTTAGCGGTTACATAGCGAGCCTTTCTATGAGAAAGCTCTGCGACGAGCGCGGAAACGTCTATTTTGGCGTTGACGAGGATATTCGCCAACGGCTGCAAGCAAGGCTAATGAGGGCAATCCTCACATTTAGGGCTGAATAGCTGCACCGATACCGAAACGTCTTAACCCCTTTTTCGTTTCGTATCAATCCGCAGCAGCCCCGTATGTTCCTTGACAAAGAAAGCGACGCAAGATAACGGCGACGCAGTATAGGGCAAACCGGGTACGTCCTTTTTGCGCCGAGCCATACAGAGGGTGCGCCATGACGCTATTCCCCTATCGGGAAAAGCCGAGCGAGAAACACCACGATGGAAAGCAAGTTAGCAGCTTGCGGGCGACGACACGCATTGAGGGGAGATAAGCCTTTACAGCCACAGTCCGAGCGTTCAGAGCGTCGCAGGCAATGGGTAAAGCTGCCTTAAATGAGCAGGGGTGCAATTCCCGCGAGGTTGTGCTAACAGCCGCCCGGTTAAAGCCCACTTTTTGTAACTTGACTTTTTAGCCATTTATGAAAGGGGGTATTTTCCTATGGCAAAAAAGGAAACAACAAGCCCCGCTATCCCTGTATTCCCTATGTTAAAGACCGTTGAGCAAATGAGCAAGCTTAGCGGTATCGGGGAAAATAAGCTGCGCGAGCTTATGGATAGCGGCGAGCTTGAATATATACAGAATGGAAACCGCCGTTTGATAGCTGACGCTGCAATCTGGGACTGGTATCACAGGGCAAAGACGACAGCGAAGCCCCCGGCACGACAGGGAGGTTAAGCTATGGCTATATCAACAAGGCAGGTTAAGAATAAACGCGACAGCAACGGCGTACTGACCGGGCGACCGGGAACAGTTTACGACGTGAATATCAAGTACACCGCCCCGAATGGGGAAAAGAAAACCTATTCCAAAAAGGGCTTTCCGACAAAAAAGGAAGCAACGCAGCATGAAGCAGAGATGAAAGCAAAGCTCCATAATCCGGGGCAGATTGCGTCTATCGCTTCACAGCGGAAACAGACCGTTGCAAGCTATCTGAATGAATGGGTGGAAAGCTATGCAAGAGTGAACTTGCGCCCCTCTACTTACGACGGGTACAAAAAGACGATTGCAAACTATATCAATCCCTATATCGGCGGCGTTGCCCTTAATCAGCTTACCCCCGCTATGGTAGACAAAATGTTTCAGCAGATTATTGACAAAGGCTTGAAACCGTCCACCGCAGCCGGGGCAAAGCGTGTTTTGAGCGTGGCGTTGAGCCATGCCCGGAAATACCGCTATATCGAAACAAACGCAGCAAAGGACACGCTTACGAAGTTTGGAAAGAGCGACAAGACCCCCGACCCTTATACGCCGGAACAGGTAAAAGCCCTTATGCAGCGCGTCGAGGGTACCGTTTGGGAAATGCCCGTTATCTTAGGCGGGCTTTACGGTATGCGCCGTTCTGAAATCCTGGGCTTGCGCTGGCGTAATGTGGATTTGGAAAACAACACCTTTGACGTTTCCGAGCAGCTACCCTTTAAGGTGCCGTCGAAAACAAAAGTCATTGAGGAAATGGCACCGCCGAAATCCAACGGGCGAAAGCTGCCTATCACAGAGCTTGCCCGCCCGTTCTTCCTCAAACAGTTTGCTATGCAGGAAGCGCAGCGCGAACAGGCAGAAAAAGACGGAAAACCATACTATGACAATGACCTTGTTGTAGCGAAGCCGGACGGTTCCCCTATCTCCGCGTCGTGGGTATCTTCCCAGTTTGGAAAACTGCTTGAAGATTTGGATATGCCGCATATCCGCTTTCACGATTTACGCCATACGGCGGCTACGAATATGCACCAACTGACAGGCGACTTCTACACCGTAGGCGAAGTGTTAGGACATACGCTTGCGGGTATCGGCGTATCGCTTGGACTGTCTATGAACTTTGAAGCTGTTACCGCCCGTTATGTGGACGTGCGGCTTGAACGCAAGAAAGAAGTCTTAGACGCTTATCATGGGGCGGTCAAACAGTCTGACCCGGCAAAGGCAGAGAAAGCCGAGCCGAAGAAAGCAAAGAGCGCGGCAAAGAAAAAGAGCAGCGATTTAGAGCTTTAACCGCTGTATCTCTTTACCGCTTCTTATATCGTTTTATAGCCCCGCGTGGGATTTGGGCACCATTTGGGCACCATTTACCGAAAAAGCACCACTAATACAGGCGATAAAAGAAACGCCGAGAACCCGCAAAAACATAGAGTTTATGCGGGTTTCCGGCGTTTTCTAATCCCTCAACCGACCTAAAATCATCTTGCGGCAGAGAGAAAAATTCTACTATTTTTTATAGATTCATTTTAGATCTGTGCTACGACAAAGATATCATAGATTGCTTTGATTGCCGTCTCAAAATCGCGATTCTCCACGCCGATGATGATGTTAAGCTCACTGGAACCCTGATCGATCATCTTAACGTTGACGTGTGCGTGTGCCAGTGCGGAGAAGATTCTTCCGGCAGTGCCTCTCGTTCTTCTCATGCCGCGGCCTACAACAGCGATCAGCGCCAGATCGGATTCAAGATCAATAGAATCCGGCTGTACGGCACGATGCAGTCCTGCGATAACCTGCTGTTCTTTTGCTGCAAACTCACTCTGATGAACAAATACCGTCATGGTATCGATGCCGGACGGCATATGCTCAAAGGAAAGATTGTTATCCTCAAAGACGCCAAGTACTTTTCTGCCAAAGCCAATCTCGGTATTCATCATGCTCTTCTCAATCGTGATGGATGCGAAGCCTTTCTTTCCTGCGATACCGGTGATTGTAAATTTCGGTTTACTGCAGGTATTCTCCACGATCATGGTTCCCGGATCCTGTGGTGCGTTGGTGTTCAGCACGTGGATCGGGATTCCCTCCTGACGGAGTGGGAAGATGGAGTCCTCATGAAGGACGGTAGCTCCCATGTAGGAAAGCTCACGCAGCTCACGATAGGTAATGGTGGAAATGACTTCCGGATCCTTGACGATACGCGGATCGGTTACCAGGAAACCGGAAACATCGGTCCAGTTCTCGTAGATGTCAGCGTGTACGGCCTTTGCCACGATGGAACCAGTGATATCGGATCCGCCGCGGGAGAAGGTTTTTACGCTTCCGTCCGGTTTTGCGCCGTAGAATCCAGGAACGACTGCGTTATCCAGATCTTTTAAACGCTCGGAGAGCACTTCGTCAGTCTTGTCTGCAAGGAAGTTTCCGTTCTCATCGAAGCAGATCACTTCTGCAGAATCAATATACGTATATCCCAGATAATTTGCCATCACGATACCGTTCAGGTACTCTCCGCGGGATGCGGCGTAGTCCTCTCCGGCTGCTGCGGCAAAGTTTTCTGCGATTTTTTCAAATTCCGGGGAAAGATCCAGGCTGAGGTTCAGACCGTCGATGATCTCCTGATATCTCGCTTTGATGTTCTGCAGTTTCTTCTTGAAATCTCTTCCAGCAACTGCAGTGCGATAGCAGTCATACAGCATATCGGTTACTTTCGTATCAGCAGAATTTCGTTTTCCAGGAGCGGAAGGTACCACGTATCTTCTTCCCTCATCTGCGCGGATGATGTCTCCGACCTTCTTAAACTGCTCTGCGCTCGCGAGGGAACTGCCGCCGAATTTTACTACTTTCTTCATAATAATCTCTCCTTGCGTTCTTTTCGGATATCTTTCGAAATCTCGTTTTTCAGCCCGTCACTTTAACGTTAGAAAGCTGTTACGTACTAGATTAGAACAAAATCCCGTATGCGTCAAGAACTTTTTGGGCTGATTTATTCATTCCACAGATAAATTTCCGGTTTTTTCTCCATTTCATAGGAGAATGTCTCTCCAAGCCCGTAAACTGCCTGGCTTAATACGTACTCGCCGTTGTTTGCATAGATTTCGATCATATTCGGATCCACGAAAATCTCAAGAAGATCGCCCTCTTTTAACTGCGGCGTCTCGGCATGAAGCCATCCTTTTGCACCGGATGGATAGACATCCGTGCGGTCTGCGCAGACTTTTCCGCTCTGCCGCCAGATCTTATAGCCGCCGATTTCCAGGCTCTCACCCTCTTTTAATTCGGCGCGGATCATGGCACACTCTCCGCATGCCGAAACGAGGGAATCCGTCTTTTTGCAGAATCCGTCGCGGATGGCAGGCAGAACACGGAAGTAAATATGATCGTTCTGTACATCCACCACACGCGGCAGGCAGAACATGCCTTGCCATATACCATCTACCGGTTCCGGCATCCGAAGCCATGCGATGGAAATCCGGTTTCCGTCCGCATCCGTCATGGTCTGCGGTGCAT
This sequence comes from Blautia sp. AM47-4, assembly GCF_003479865.1. Lineage (NCBI taxonomy): Bacteria > Bacillati > Bacillota > Clostridia > Lachnospirales > Lachnospiraceae > Blautia > Blautia sp. AM47-4. Next base: position 9,076 of record NZ_QUHY01000029.1, on the reverse strand, counting down.
AGAGGTCACCGCCGCAGTCCAGAAGCTGCCAGTTCTCCGGAAATTTCATTGTGCAGGTTTTTTCATCAAACTCAGGCAGCATACAGATCGCCCGATCCGCATAGCCGTCGGGGTCCTCGATCAGTTCCATCGGGGAGAATACAAAGACGCTGCGTCCGTTTACGTTAAAGAGATCCGGGCACTCCCACATCCAGCCGAGCTTCTGTTTCGTCGTCGCCTGTCCGGCCAGATGCCAGTGGGAAAGATCCTCACTCTTATAGAATAATGCCTCGCCCTTGTGATCCTTCGTCGTGCTTCCAAGCACCATATACCATGCGTCGCTTCCCTTCCAGACTTTCGGGTCACGCGTGTGCGTATTGTCGCCGATTTCCGGATCGGTGAGTGCCGGGATAACAACCTCCTTATCCCCGAAGACATCAAAATGCATACCGTCCTTCGAAGTAAGGTGAAGCTGCGCCGAGGTAAAATCCTGATCAAGGCACTGATGAATATCCTTCGGATTTACCTGATTATAGTGAACACCCGTGTAAAAGAGATGCATCACGCCGTTCTCTTCTACTGCGCTTCCGGAAAAGCAGCCGTTCTGGTCCTCGGAAAGACTCGGGAACAGGGCAACGCCGACATGCTCCCAGTGAATCAGATCCGGACTCACCGCATGGCCCCAGTGCATGGTGCCCCAGCGCGGCGCGTACGGAAAATGCTGATAAAAAAGATGATACTGTCCCTTATAATAAATCATGCCGTTCGGGTCATTCACCCAGTTGCCCGGCGCTTTTACGTGTAATCTGTTTTTCATGTGTTTGATTTCCTTTCTGTCTCTTTCTTGTTGTCTCTGATAAGAAAAGCCGGAAAAAGAAAGCATTTTTAATTCCGCCCTCCTTTGCCCGGCTTGTTCTTGATTTCTATGATTTACTTATTTGACTGCTCCGGCTACGACACCGTTGATGATCTGTTTCTGCAGTGCCACGTACAGAATCAGGATCGGGATGACGCAGAGCAGAAGACCTGCCATGATGGTTCCGTAATCTGCGGAGTAAGTTCCGTAGAAGCTGTAGGTGGAAAGCGGCAGAGTCAGCAGCTTTTTGTCGGTCAGCACCAGGGACGGCAGCAGGAAGTCATTCCAGAATGCCATCGCATTCATGATTACCATGGTGGAAATGATCGGCTTTAACAGCGGGAACACGATGCGGAAGAAGGTCTGGGTGTGGGTACAGCCGTCGATGTAAGCGGCCTCCTCCAGCGCCAGCGGGATACTTCCGCGGATGAATCCGTGGAACATGAACACGGACATCGCCATGGAAAATCCGGTGTGCATGAAGATCAGGGTCAGTCTGTGGTTCAGAATGTTTAAGGTTCCGCCGTATACACTGACAAGCGGGATCATGATTGCCTGGAATGGAATGATCATGGATGCAACCATCAGTGCAAAGATGATATTGGAAAATACGTTGACATTACGCACGATGTAGTAAGCCAGCATAGCTGCGAGTACCGTAACCAGTACGGTTGCTGTTACGGTTACAACCAGAGAGTTCTTGAAGGCATTCAGGAAGTTCATCTGATTGAATGCTTTTACAAAGTTGTCAAACGAAAGACCTTTGATCGTAAACAGCCAGGAGAACGGGCTCTTGATGATATCACGTTTCTGTTTTAAGGAGTTGATGATAACCATGACAAACGGGAACATGAACGCACAGAAAACGATGATCATAAGGAGCATAGCCAGCGCGTCAGTTACTTTTTTCTTTGTTCCGCCAATTTTCTTCTGATTCATTATGCTTCAACCTCCCTCTTCTTGGTGGTGTATACCTGAATACCGCTGATGCAGGCTACAATGATAAACAGGATAAAGGCTTCTGCCTGGCCGACACCGAACTGTCTCGATGTGAATGCTTTCTCATATACGTGCATGGCTGCCATCTCGGTGGTTCCGTACGGAGCACCGCCGGTTAAGGACAGGTTGACATCGTATACCATGAACGCACGGGACAGGGTCAGGAAGAGGCAGATAGTAACGGAGGACATCATCAGCGGAAGGATAATGTTTTTCATTTTTACCCAGCCGGATGCACCGTCGATGCTTGCCGCCTCGAGCACGTCCTCGGAAAGTCCCATAAAGCCGGCGACGTAGATCAGGATCATATAGCCTGCCAGCTGCCATACTGAAACGAGCACCAGCGCTGCAAATGCTTTGTTCGGGGTAGAAAGCCAGGAAATTTCAAACAGGCTCCATCCTGTGGTCTCACCGATGCTGACGAAAACACGGGAGAATACGAACTGCCAGATGTATCCAAGTACGATACCGCCGATCAGGTTCGGGGTGAAAAATCCGGCGCGGAAGAAGTTCTGACCTTTGATGCCGCGGGTCAGAATATAAGCCAGTAAAAAGGCGATCACATTGACGAGAACAACAACCGCAATGACATATTTAAAGGTTAACAGCAGGGATTTCCAGAACTGCGCGTCGCGCATAACGGCTGCGAAGTTGGAAAGTCCTACAAAGTTTTTCACGCTGGAAACACCGTTCCAGTCGGTTAAGGTCAGGTAAATACCGTAGATAAACGGTACCATGACGACTGCCAGGAAGCAGAACAGGCCCGGCAGCGCAAATACACAGAAATCTTTTCCCTTGTTGCTTGATTTCATTTTCGTTCCTCCTTCATATCCTCCGGCTTACTGCTCATCCCAGTATGCCTGGATGGAATCTATCAGTTCCTCGCGGTCACTTCTTCCGGCCAGATATTTCTGCATTGCCGCACCAAGGACAGACCAGTGATCGTTCGGCACGATCGCAGATGCGTTGAATGCTCCGCCGTTCTGTACTTTTTCGTAAATGTCGCGGCTTAACGGATCGCTTGGCTCGTTCGGGTTGTTTTTAAACGGAGGGATCAGGCTGCAGGTCTTTACAACCATCTGCTGTCCGATCTCACTGTAAACCAGCCAGTTCAGGAACTCTTTTGCTGCTGCTTTCTGCTCGTCGGTAGCCACGATATCATCCAGCATGATCTGTTTGGACGGGGATGCCTGGATTTTGCTGTTGACGAAGTCGTCCGGATCATTGTTCAGGAAGTATGGAAGGAAACCGTACTCGTCGGTCGTCTCGGCTCCTGCCTCCTCAAGGTTCGGCCATGCCCAGTTTCCGTTGAACCAGAAAGCGGTTTTTCCGTCTGCCAGGTCAATTGCCATCTCATCGTAATCTGCGCCGAGTGGATCGCCCTTTGCTACGTTGTACTCTTTTAACAGGTCAAAGGTATTCAGGAACTCGTTCATGCGGGTGTAGTCCGGCAGATATAAGGTTCCGTCCTTCAGCTCGTTGATGACTTCTGCTGCACCGTCGGAGGTTCCGTTGTATGTCTCGTAGATGTACTGCAGCTGGTGTGCTCCAAGGGACCAGTCTTCTTTTGCCATGGAGATCGGATTCTTCATTCCGTTGTCCCGCAGGCTCTGGAGAAGTGCTGCGAAATCGTCCTGGGTTTTGATATCGGATGGATCGAACTCGGTACCTAAGGTATCTTCAATCACGCTCTTGTTGTAGATAATACCGCGGCCCTCGATACAAAGCGGGAAGCTGTAAACCTTTCCGTTGATTTTGGTCAGGTACTCTTCTGCCTCGCCGGTCCATGCTTCATTGCTTAAGTCGGCTGCTTTTTCTTCTGCCAGTGCAATGACATCGGTCGTATCCAGAATGGAAAGTGTCGGCGGGTTTCCGGAGTTGTAGAGGCTGACTACTTTGGTATAAGGAGAATCGCCGTCCGTTACCGGCATGATCTCAATATGTACGCCTGCTTTCTCCTCGAACACTTTTGCAATCTCTTCCAGTGCTGTCTGGATTTCTGCTTTTGTGTTCATGATGACGATACTCGTTCCGGAAAGCGACGTATCGTACTGGAAGGTATCGGTGGTCATGTCGATCGGCACTTCTTCTTTTACTGCGTTCGGGTCATCCGGATCGCTTGCGAAGCCGAAGGTGCATCCGGTCAGTGCAGAAGTAAGAAGCACGCCAGACATTCCAAGAGCTGCCGCCCTGGCACTAAATTTCTTTCTCATCACAATTCCTCCTGTTATCTCTGGACAGCTGGTCCTGTCCTTCGTTTTGTGTAACCGGTCAAGTAACCGGTTACTTTCATTGTCTTTATCATAGCATTGACAGTGGGTTTCGTCAATATTTTCTTTACTTTTCGTGATTTTCCATAATTTTGTTTTTGGCTTTTGTGGAACTTTTACAAAACCGGTTACTTAACCGATTCCCGCTTGTTCCGGCGGGCGAGAAATGTTATACTATCTTCATATATTATTTGTTTTTTTCTGAAAGCTTACATGATTCACGCAACACTTTTGAAGGGAAGGACACTTGAACTTATGGCACGAAAAAAAAATGTAACCTTTAATGATATTGCACAGTACACGCATTTTTCCAAAACAACCATTTCCCGGTATTTCAACAACCCGGATTCCCTGACACCGGAAAATCAGCAGATCATTTCCGATGCACTGGATAAACTGAACTATAAAGAAAACAAAGTGGCAAAAATTCTCGCGAACGGACAGACCGAATTTGTCGGCGTCCTGATCCCGAGTCTCTCCATGAACTACTATTCCGAGATGCTGAATCAGATTCTTGCTTCTTATGAGAAATATGGCTATAAATTCCTCGTCTTCGCCGGAAACGGCCACGACGAGACGGAGCACCGCTACATTCAGGAGCTGATGTCGTACAAAATCGAGGGCCTCATCGTCCTCTCCCATACACTCTCCTCCCGCGAACTCTCCGATCTGCAGATCCCGGTCGTTGCAATTGAGCGCGAAGACCAGTTCGTCAGCAGTGTCAATACAGACAACTACCTCGGCGCGTACGAAGCGACTTCGCTTCTGATTCATAACCACTGTGATGTCCTGATTCATCTGAACTCACCGACCAAAGAAAATGTTCCTGCCTACCGCCGTCTCGCCGGTTTCCAGGATGCCTGTATAAAGGCCGGTGTACCGCACAAGGTTATCATTCGGGATTTTGGACTCTCCTATCAGGAAGCCGCAGCACCGCTGCAGGAAATCTTTGACAACATCGAACAAAAATATGCCGGTCAGAAAAAGGGCATCTTCCTCTCCAACGATGATCATGCCAATATTCTTTTAAATCTTCTGATCCGCAAGTACCATACCCTGCCGAACGATTACGAACTCATCGGCTTCGACGGTGCGCCGATTTCCGAGCAGGCTATCTATCCGATCAGCACTGTCGGCCAGCAGATTGACCAGATTGCAGACGAGGCTGTTTCCCTTCTGGTCTCCCAGATGCAGGAACGGAAAAAACGCCACCCGGTGCCGCTTGCCGAGCCGGTTCACAAGACCGTTCCGCCGCTTCTGATCCGGCGTCAGACGACCACTTGATTTTAAAAGCAGATTTCTATCATAAAAATGTTTTTATCAAAAAAGTGTCATCCACCTGCGGGCTGTGTGCCCTGCAGCTTGTGGATGACACTTTTCTTATCTTCTTACTCTTTTTTAGTTCTGTCCGTAATAAGCATTTGCACCATGCTTACGGTAATAGTGTTTATCCTGCAGCTCCTGCGGTGCCGGCTGGATTCTCGGGTTGATGGTCTCGGCACGGTATGCCATTTTGGCAACCTCTTCGAGGACAACAGCATTGTGAACAGCCTCATGCGCATCTTTGCCCCAGGTGAACGGTCCGTGGTTCTTGCAAAGAACGGCCGGAACGGCTTTTACATCTTTTCCCATCCGTTTGAACTCATTGACGATCAGATGGCCGGTGTTTTCCTCGTATGCCTCGTCAATCTCTTCTTTTGTCAGGCAGCGCAGGCACGGTACTTCACCGTAGATGTAGTCTGCATGGGTTGTTCCGTAGCACGGAATGCTTCTTCCCGCCTGTGCCCAGCTTGTCGCATAGGAGGAATGGGTGTGAACAATGCCGCCGATCTCCGGAAATGCTTTGTACAGCTCCAGATGGGTCGGGGTGTCAGAAGACGGACGGTAGCGTCCTTCTACTTTGTTTCCGTTCAGATCCATGACAACCATATCGTCCGGTGTCAGCAGGTCGTAATCCACGCCGCTTGGTTTGATGACGAACAGACCGCTTTCCCGGTCAATCTCGCTGACATTTCCCCAGGTAAAGGTAACCAGTCCGTATTTTGGAAGAAGCATGTTGGCTTCGTATACTCTTTTTTTCAGTTCTTCTAACATTGTGTTGTCCTTTCTGTCTTTCCCAAACGATGGTTCATTTTAAGCTCTCTACTGCTGCACGCTCAATCGGCAGGCCTTTTTTGTAGCGCTCGGTGAATACTTCAAATCCAGCGACGTCTGCCGGGTCCGGATCCATCTTGGTTCCGGCATTTCCTGCGAAGACTTTTGCATCGAGGTAATCCTCGAGTGTTTCATTCTCTTCTTTGTTGATCATATAAGAAGCCAGCAGTGCGATGCCCCAGGCTCCGCCCTCTCCTGCTGTCTCCATGACGGAAACCGGTGCGTCGATGGCACCTGCGAGGATCTTCTGGCCGACACCTTTTGTCTTGAAGAGACCGCCGTGGCCGAGAATCTGGTCGACCTGCACATGCTCCTCTTTCATCAGGATATCAAGGCCGACTTTCAAGGCGCCAAGGGAAGTAAACAGGTTGACTCTCATAAAGTTTGCCAGATTGAATTTCGCATCCGGAGTACGTGCGAAGACAGGACGGCCCTCGTTGAAGCCGGTTACGTGCTCGCCGGAGAAGTAGTTGTAGGCAAGGAGTCCGCCGCAGTCTGCGTCGCCCTCCAGGGCTTTGTTGTACAGCTTGCCGAACAGATCATTCGTGCTGATTTCCATGCCGAAGGTCTGCGCAAATTCACGGAAGAGATTGACCCATGCATTCAGATCAGAAGTACAGTTCTGGCAGTGCACCATGGCAACCGGATGACCGGACGGGGTTGTTACCATATCGATCTCCGGGTATACTTTGGAAAGGTTCTTCTCCAGAACGATCATAGCAAAAACGGAAGTTCCGGCAGACACGTTTCCGGTTCTGACGCGGACGCTGTTTGTTGCTGCCATACCTGTTCCGGCATCTCCCTCCGGCGGGCAGAGCGGAATGCCTGCTTCCAGATTTCCGGACATGTCGAGAAGTGCGGCACCTTCTTTTGTCAGAACACCGGCATTGTCACCTGCGGTCAGAACGTGCGGCAGAACATCGAGTGCTTTCCATGAATATGCTTTGTCTGCGACTGCCTCGTCAAATTTGGCGATCATGTCGGCAAAGTAAGTGTTGGTTTCAGAATCGATTGGAAAGATTCCAGATGCCTCGCCGACACCAACGACACGCTCGCCGGTCATTTTCCACTGAATGTATCCGGCAAGGGTTGTCACGTAGTCGATATCTGCCACATGCGGCTCACCGTTTAAGATTGCCTGATACAGATGGGCGATAGTCCATCTCTGCGGGATGTGGAATCCGAAAAGATCGGTCAGCTTCTCGCTTGCTTCTTCTGTGATATTGTTTCTCCAGGTGCGGAACGGCACGAGGAGGTTTCCTGCTTTGTCAAATGCCATATAGCCGTGCATCATGGCACTGAAGCCGATGGCTCCGACGCGGGTCAGGGTGATGTCGTATTTTTCTTTAACATCAGCTGCCATTTTGGTATAGGCATCCTGCAGGCCCGTCCAGATGTCCTCGAGGGTGTAGGTCCACACGCCGTTGTCGTAGCGGTTTTCCCACTCGTGATCTCCGGATGCGATCGGGGCGTTGTCTGCGCCGATCAGGACGGCTTTGATTCTGGTTGAGCCGAGCTCAATACCAAGTGCTGTTTTCTGTTCGAGGATTGCTGTTTTTGCATCCATTCCCATTGTTTTTTCCTCCCTTGGGTTCTTTTCTATTTTTTCGTCTCTGTTGACAGATTTTTTCCTGCGGTGGATTCTCTTACGATGAGTTCCGGGGAAATCAGGCGTTTGACGCTGCTTTCTTCTTCCGGGACTTTTCTGATTTTTTCGAGAATGAGCTCTGCTGCCATCTCACCGAGTTTTTCCTGCGGATGGGCAATGGTCGTGATCCCGATCGGACTGCTCTGGCCGATCAGCGAGTTGTCGTATCCGGTGACGGCGATGTCTTCCGGCACGGAGATTCCCTTTTCTTCCAGCATGGAGATGACGGCGAGCGCGATCTGGTCGTTGTAGCAGACGGCGGCATCGACGGACTTTTTGCTGTCGAGCAGCATGGAAAGCATCAGGGACGGTTTGGTTTTCCGGTCCTCGGTGTGAAACCAGATGACGTTTTCGGGATCATACGGGATTCCGCTTTCCTGCAGCGCCTGCACGTAGCCTTTATGGCGCTGGGCGCCCTGGCTGTCGTCGGCCTTGAAGATGCCGATGATGTTTCGTCGGCCGGTCTCTAAAAGGTGCCGGGTCAGCAGATAGCCGCCTTTGCAGTCATCCATCAGAATGCAGGGCTTGTCTGCCATTTGGGGGTAGCAGCCTGGATGAAGACATACGGGATCTGGTACTTGTCCAGCATTTCGTACAAGTTGATGTGGCGGCAGAGGATCTGGCTTTTGCTCGGCTCGATGATGAGGCCGTCGATGGGCTTGTCGAGGAGTTCTTTTAAGACTTTTTCTTCTTTGGAGCGGCTGTTGCAGGTGTTCTTTAAGATAATGCTGTAGCCGTTTTCGCTCAGCACTCGATCCATTCCCTGGATGAGGCGGGGGAAGATGTAGTCGGACAGGTAGGTGGTGGTGACGGCGATGTTTTTTGAATTATGACGCTGGATTACGCGCTCGGAGCAGAAGGTTCCTTTGCCGTGCTGGGCGGTAATGTAGCCTTCATTTTCGAGAAGAGCGAGGGTCTTTCGGACAGTGTGGCGTGATAGGGCGTATTCCCGGGTCAGTTCGTTTTCGGAGGGAAGCTTCTGGCCGGGTTTTATGGTTCCGGAGAGAATCTGCTCTTTTAGGGCTTCCATCAGGGTGTAGTATTTGGCTTTGCCGGTGGTTGGTTCCATGTGATTGGTGATTCCCCTTTCTGGAATTTATAATACAACTTGTACGGTTGTCGTGACAAGTTGTATTTTTTGTTGTGAGAAAGGGACGCTCAGGAGTATCG
>NZ_QUHY01000028.1:0-40083 GCF_003479865.1 Blautia sp. AM47-4 | reverse complement strand
GCATCCTGAGTTGCAAAGTAAATGGGATAAAGCGTTTTGGGCTAGAGGATATTATGTTGAAACGATTGGCAATATAACAGATGAAGCAGTTCAAAAGTATATAAAAGAGTAAGCAGAAGAATCGAGACGAGAAGATTCGAGTAGTACCGCTTTATAGCGGGCTAGCAAAAGTGCTTGCGATACCGCCCTTTGGGGCGAGCAGTAACAATAGCCCTTTGGAGGGCTAATAATAAACCACCAGTTGAACAGGTGGTTGCTAACTAGAATGTAGGAAACATTGTTTTTCGGCAGAAATACATTTACGGAGCTTCATTTCCTGCTTATGATGTTTGGCATATATCCCATAGTAGCGAAGCATTTTAAAATGTTTTTCGGAGATGTGGACAATGAGTTTTTGAATGAAGTTCAAAGCAGGAATGGTTTCAGTAACAGTTTTATTGTCTTCGTGTCTGGTGTAATGAAAGGTTACATTTTTGCCGTCATAAGTATCAATACGCGATGTGGCAATAACAGGTCTGCCGAGGTATCGGCTGATGTATTTAATGGTGATATCAGGAGTGCAAAGATTTGGCTTTGCACGGACATAAAAGCCGTCAGCGTGTTTCGTGTACATTTCATTTTTGACTTTGCGAAAAGTCGGACCAATGCGGGAGGTAAGTCGTTCAAGCAGGACTTTGCGGAAAGCATTACGAAGGAAACTGTAATCAAAGTGTTTGACAGGACGCCAAGGAGTGATGTTACCAGCCCCACCCTCGGAGATGAGATCGTGGATATGAGGATTCCATTTTAAATCACGCCCAAAAGTGTGAAGAATACAGATAAGCCCAGGAGTAAAGTTTTCGGTTTTATTCATTTTGGAAAACATGCGTAAAACAACATCACGAACAGAATGAAATAAACAATCTAAGAGAGTCCTGTCTTCGAGAAAATAAACGCGAAGTTCCGCTGGGATAGTGAAAACACAATGGCGATGAACGCAAGAAACAAGCTTACAGGACATATGAAAAGAACGAAGCTGGTTGTATTTGTTTCCGCAGGAAGGGCAAAAACGGCTTTTACAGCGAAAGGGAACAAATTTAAGATTTCCACAGTGAGGACAGCCATACATGGCACCACCGTAAGAAGGGTCACCACAATGAATCATCTTGTTGACATTTTCAATGACAGCAGGACGAGGATGGAGTTCATAATAATCGGTAAAGATGGATTGTAATATATTCATAATAGAATTTTACAATAAAGAAGGAGATAAGAAAACCCCTTCCCCTCATGAATGAGGGGTTAGGGGAGTTGAGAGTGTCGCAGACACTTTTTTATTGTGGGAGAAGCCTTGACCGCGGTCTTTGCTGAAGATGCATTGCTGGGCAAAATCAAGGCAAACCCTCTTGGCTGTATGGACAATTTGAGGCAGAACGATTGGTTCGGCTTTTTTGGGGAGACTGCGTTTTTACCGGCTCCCGTTACAGCTCTTCGTACTTGGGCAGCGACTTTACGGTGCCGCCTTCCATGGCGCTTTCGTGGGCCAGGAGACCAACGCCGGTCCAGTAGGCCGCATCGATATCGGAGGGGAAGGGAGTTCTGTCTTCCAGAATGCTGGTAACGAACTCATGGACCAGATGCGGATGGGAACCGCCATGACCGCCGCCCTGCTTGAAGGACAGATGGGGATTGACCTCGTCATAGGCCACTTCGTAGGTAAACCGGCCAATGACGTCCGGAAGCAGATGGGCATAATCGGGGACCTGAACGTATTCCTCATCGATCTTGCCGCCGCGGTTCTCGTTCTCCCAAACCAGATCCCGGCTGAACATCACATGTTTGTCGCCGTTGAGCTGATCCCACTCAAAGGACTTGTTTTCACCATAGATATTAAAGCATTCGCTGTAGCCACGGGCGACATGGTACAGGAAGCGCTCCATTTCAACGGTCGTCTCGCCATCCTCCAAGGCCACCAGAGCAGACTCAAAGGCGAAGGGGCAGCCGTACTGCTTTTCCAGTTCCGGACGGACCTTGCCGGAGCCTCTGCCGAAGACGCTGACCGGACGCTGCCCTGCCAGAGCAAAACAGGGGCCGATGGCATGGGTGGGATGTGCCAGGGGCGGGAAGCCGTCCCAGTAAGAGGGCCAGCCTCCATATCCTGATAGTGGGCGCAGCGCATATACTGCAGCTTGCCCATTGCGCCGGATTCGTACAGCTCCTTCACATACAGATACTCGCGGGTGTAGACGGAAGTTTCCATGAACATATAGTGTTTGCCGGAAGCCTTCCGCGCCTTGATAACGTCTTCCAGCTCCTTCATGGACATACCCATGGGGATGGTGCAGGCGCAGTGCTTGCCTGCGTTGAGCACCTGAACCGACATGGGCGCATGCAGCGCGGGCGGAATGACCAGATGGACCGCATCCACATCCGGGTTCTGCAATACCGCTTCAAAGTCGGTGGTGTAGTAGCTTTCGTCCAGCAGGTACATATCTGCCAGCGCCTTCAGCTGGTCCGGATTGGTATCCACCATAATGACATGCTCCACATCCGGATGCTTCAGATAGATGGGCAGGAAGCAGCTGCCGAAACCCATGCCCACGATGGCAACCGTCAACTTTCCATTTTTCATAAAATTACTCCTTTCATGCTGTGAGCGACTTGCTGTTTTCATTTTATTTTTTTTTGCATTCCGTGTATGTTATTCGACGAGTGAAATACTGATACAGGCAACGCTGCGGGGTGGAAGCTTCGCCTTGATAATATCATCCTTGACATGAATCATCAGGGGATTTTCCGTAAACGGGGTACCAGGCAACAGATTTTCGGCCTGAAGTACCTTGTTTTCCAGAATTGTTCCGCATTTATTCAGAGAGTAAGTAGTTTCCTCCTGCCAGTTCAGGTTGAGCATCGTCAGGGTCAGCACATGATGATCATCGATGGTGGCAACGACTTCAAAGTCTTCTACACCATCTACCGTACACAGCTTTCCGCCGGCATGCCGGGAGAGCAGCGCAAAGGCCTGACCGGTTGCCGTCAGCTCGGTATGATCCGGATGCACCTGCATGGCGCCTTCGTTAACCGGCTCAAAGTAGCAGGCCATGGGCATGCGCTGTTTTTCGCTTTCATGCATGAACATGTGCAGCATCTGCGCAGTGAAGATGCCCTCCATGGAGGAAGGATTGCGGCACCATGTTTTCCACAGATTCCATTCATCGTAGGAGATGAATGTCTTTTCCGGGAGCATGTCATGCAGCCTGCGCAGGATTCCTAGATTGTGGATGGGCATGCGGATCATTTCGTTATAGCAGCGCTCCATGCCCTCCGGAGAGGTGAAGTCCCAATGGACTGAATTGTACGTATGCAGAGAAACGTATGGCGCAATGGGAGCCAGCTTCTTGATGGAAACATCTACCACTCCTGATTCGGATAGGGGCCGGAAGAAACAAATTTCAGATCCGGCGTAACCTTCAGCATGGCACGCGCATGCGTTTCCACCAGCGATGCGTATCCATCCGGCGTATTTGCGCCCTCCATGTGGCCATAACCCATTTCGTTGCCCAGCGACCACCATTTGACATTGTAGGGCTCCTGATGACCGCGCTGGGCACGCAGCCTGCCGTATTTGCTCTCGGCAGGGCCGTTGCAGTATTCCACCCAGGCGGCGCATACTTCGGGGGAATCCCAGGCGGCATTGATGGTGAGGAAGGGCTCCGCGCCGATCTCACGGCACAGTGCAATAAAATCGTCGGTGTCTATTTCATGCATGTCATAGCCGTGTGTAAAGGGCTGCGTTTCATTTTCCATGTAGCCCTCCATGGGAGCGCGCCTGTCGGGATGCAGGAACATATCCTGCCAGCGATATTCGCCGGCAAAGTTGCCACCCGGCCAGCGCAGCAGACGCACGCCGATTTCCTTGAGCTTTTCCACGGTGTCCCTGCGCATGGTATGGAAATGATTGTCCGGCATCATGGAAACTGCGCCGATGAGCAGTTGTGCCTGCTCCGTGTAGGTAATGCTTATCACGGCATGCGCATCGTCGACGCCGGGGGTCAGAATCGTCTCAAAGCGCTGCCATTCATCCACCTCTTCCTGTGCATCCTCCTTCGCTAGAACGGGCTGAACAGGAAAAACGGTTTCCGCATAAATCTGCGTACCATCGGCGTTGGTGAGCGCGACGCGCACATCCAGCGGCTGCTGTACTTTGACAACGACGGCAAACGGATAGCTCCTGTCCTTTTGAAGGAAGAGCTCTTTTTGACGGATACCGCTCACCTGATTCGGAATTGGGTTCTGAATCATCTGGACTGACATTCGTTACGCCGCCACATGCCGTTGTGCGCGTAATGACATACATAAGCTTCGTTTGCGTTGCTACCGGGAAGGCGGTGTTCATTGGCAAAGTACACGCATTCGCCGATGCCTTCCCAGTCCAGCGCTACGCCGTTGCGCGCCGCAGCGCCGGCAAACTTCCGGTTGCGGATCATCTGGCGCTGAGACCATCCATGATGCTGGCTCTGGTATGCTCCAGGTTGTGGCCAAACAAATGGGGCGACACCGTAGAGGTGGTTTTGAGATCGATATACAGGTAATGGCTGTGCTGCTGCGCCGCAAACAGCGTGTCCTGCGCAGGATCTTCCGTGGTCTGGCAGCCGGGGGTATTACCGAATTTGCCGTCGTATTCATCCAGCAGTTCCTGCACCGTCAGACCCAGAACACGGCATAGAGGCACCAAAAGCGAGATGTCAGGAAGTGTGACGCCACATTCCCACTTGGAAACGGCTTTGTTGGTTACACAAAGCTTTTCCGCTAACTGCTGCTGTGTGAGTCCCAAACGTTCACGGGCTTGGATTATTTTGTTGGAAACAAGGGAGCATCGCATTGGTGAGATCGTCTCCTTTCACTATTGTAGATTGTAGCTATGTGTTGCAACATCACTGCTTATGGCAATATCGTATCATGCTTTTTTCGAAAGCACAATCGCTTTACAAGCGATTTGATGGGGCTGTTGCCCCGAAAGACCGTAACAAGAAAATGAAAAAAGAGTGAGCAAGGATATGTGCGTTGTGCCCTTAAAAAAGACGTGTTGGGGATGTGGGTAGGAGAAAACGAAAGTGCCAAGTACTGGGCAACGGTACTCAACGGGCTAAAAAACGAGGCGTGGAGGACATTTTCATTGCCTGCACGGATAACCTGACGGGATTCTCTGCGGCGATTGGGGCTGTATTTCCCAAGACGGAAATTCAGAATTGCATCATCCATCAGCTGCGTAATTCGAGCAAATACGTAACGCCATTCCTCAATCCAAAGACAAAAGCCACAGTTTTGTTTTGAACTGTGGCTTTGCTCAATTGTCTTGTAGCTTTCTTACACGATTCCCATGCCCATCTCCACTAGCAGCGCCACAATTACAACCAGCGCAGAAATGATGAAACCGTGAATCATGGGGCGGATGCCAGCCTTCTTCATGCTGGCGAAGGAGGTATTCAATCCGATGGCAGCCAGTGCGCAGACCATCAGGAACTTGCTGGCAGTCTTGGTGCCGCTCACCGCCGTACCTGCCAGATGCCAAAGGCCTGATCCGTCATACCCAGTGCCCGGCCCATGATGGGAAACAGCACGATCATCGCCATGTCAAATAGGAAGGTGGCGGACATGGCGTAGGCAACGTCGTTGTCGTCCGCGTCGATGGTGGGGGCGATAGCGGCAATGGCAGAGCCACCGCAGATGCCTGTGGACTTTGCAATAATTGAAGGCGTGTTCGATAAAGAAAAGTATCCGCACCGCCTCTATAAAAAAGAGAGCTTTTTGGGCATATGCAGCCGCCGTCATTCTTTTGCAGGCAGAACCGTTTCTCTTGAGGAAGTTCTTCAGGAAAGCCTGCTTGTGCGTGAGAAAGGTTCCGGAACACACATGCTTCAGGAACAAGCCGTGGCCGCAAGAGGTTATTCACTGGACAGCTTCAGTCGGCATTCGTCCATCAGTAATTTTTCTATTATTTGCGACTTGGTTGCAATGGATCATTTGATTACTTTTGCATATGAACCAATTAGCCACTGCCGAAATGACTTGGCAACATTTAGAGTGGAGGACATGGAGATCACTGGTGAATTCAATCTTGTTTATATTAACCGTTCGGTTGCAGAACCTAAAGCCGATCTATTTCTTGCAACCTGCTAAAGCTCTGATTTGTCAGATAGTTTCTAATAGAAAAACGAAAGCTCGGTGTTGCACCCACCGAGCCTTTTTTGCTTTATAGGAAATTTCTCAAATCGTCAGAAATAGTGTATAATGGGCTGGAAATAAAAAATGACATAACAAAAGAGCGAAGGGGGCTTCGCCATGACGTTGTTTATGAAGTTTTTTGTTTTGGTTTAGGTTAGCTGCACTATCTGACTATGGAGAAAGAATTATTATGAACATGGATTTATCCATATTTATTTCCCGTCTTTCTGCGAAAGCCACCAATGCGCCATGAAACGTGTTGGTTACCTTCACTTTCTATTTTTGTTCCCTTCTGATATGATGGTTCCATAAGACTGACACACTACAGAACACGTGGAGGTGAGTGGCGGGGCTGTATAGCGGCAACCTCGCATATTTATATGTTGTCGGTCATCCGTTAAGGCATCAATGAGTGGCGCATAACTGTAGCCCGGAAACTTATCTCTTCCGAAGTCGACTCGATCTCGCCGGATGACCAGTCACTGTCCGTTTTATCATTATGCTATCAGGAGGTAGTTACTTGTCTTTTAAAATTTTTAAATTTAACTGCTGTGGACTTGATGTCCACAAAACATGGATTTATGCCTGTATCGGTATCACGGATTCCAATAATCGTACAGAGTATAAGCAGGCTCGCTTTTCTTCCTTTTCTAAAGGTTTGCATCAGCTGTGTGTCTGGCTTGCTAAATACAACTGTAACGATGTCTGTATGGAATCTACCGGCAAGTATTGGATCCCTGTTTTCAATATCTTAGAGCAACACAAAATCCGGGTTACTCTATCCCATCCGAAATACACCAAACCCATGAAAGGAAACAAGACCGACCGCAAAGATGCCAAATGGATCTGTGATCTATACATGTGCGGCATGGTGAAACCTTCTTTTATTCCACCTGCTGACATCAGAGAACTCAGGGATCTCGTAAGATACCGTTTCAAACTCACCTGTATGATTACCGGTGAGAAGAATCGTGCCCAAAATTGTCTTACTGTTTCCAATCTGAAGCTTGATGATGTCTTTTCTGATGTATTCGGGAAATCTTCCCGTTCCATTACGGAACAGATTTTGCAGCACCCTGGGGAAAAATTTGATGTGTCACCCTTTGTTGACAGCCGCTGTAAAACTCCAATAGAAGAAATTCAGGCGGCCGTTGATGGTAATATCTCGAAAGAACAGGATGTAAAGCTCAGACAGTGCCTTGATCACATAGACGAACTTCAAAAGCACATTTCAGAAGTAGAACAGGAAATCCTTCGTCTCAGTGATAAATACGAGGCTGCTTTAAACTTAATAAGAACGGTTCCTGGATTCGATAAGAATCCAATGACTGCAATTCAGGTGCTTTCAGAGATTGGTGGTGATATGCCTGTCTTCCTCACAGCAAAACACCTCGTCTCCTGGGCTGGATGTTGTCCCCGAAATGATAAGAGCGACCGTAAAATCAAATCCACTCGGATTTCCTGTACTGGTTCTTATTTTAAACCAGTTCTGGTACAGATTGCAAATGCTTTAATCAAATCGAAGAAACATTTTGAATTTACCACCCGCTATAAGCGTATCAAAACACGTCGTGGCCACAAGAAAGCCATTATTGCACGCTGCCGTATGATCCTGACCGCTATCTGGCACATACTCACAGATTTAAAACCTTATACATCCGATGGTTTTCTTGAATCACGTCCTGTGAAAAAAGAAAAAGTTCTTACAACTTCACAGGCACTTAATCTTCTAAGGCAACGAGGGTATCTCATTAAAGATGAGCCTTCGCCGGTCTCCTAATTAGGTGTTGCGTTTATATATTCAATTTTCAAAACCAGCTAATCCGGTGGTTTGTTTGCTATGCCCTCTATTTCGTGGCTGTTCTCTACTTATTTGTTTCAAACTTCATTTTTGGTTCTTGGCGAACTCTTGTATCATACACAAAATCTTCAAAAATTACAATAATCTTGAAATAGTGTTATGTTTCTTGGAATTTTATTATATCTTATTTTGGAACTTTTTCTTATAATAACATCATCAAGAAAAACAAAGAAAAGTAATCATAAAAGGAGGATTCAATTATGAAGAAGAAAAAGATTCTTGCACTTGTACTTGCAGCTTCAATGGCAGGAGGAATGCTTGCAGGATGTGGAGCCACATCAAGCGGAGATGAAACAGCGAAAGGAGATAAGTCATCCGGAAAAGTTTATTATCTGAACTTTAAACCAGAGCAGGCTGACCAGTGGGTAGAACTTGCAAAAGAGTATACAGATGAGACGGGTGTTCAGGTTGATGTACAGACAGCAGCATCAGGAACTTACGAGTCACAGTTGAAATCAGAGATGGCAAAAGATGAGGCACCAACATTGTTCCAGGTAAACGGACCGGTTGGACTTGCTACATGGAAAAATTATTGCTATGACCTTTCAGACAGCGATGTTTATAAAGATGTCGAGTCTGACGATTATATATTAAAAGATGGCGACGCAGTAGATGGAATCGCTTATGTTATTGAGACTTATGGTCTGATCTACAACAAAGCTCTTCTGAACAAATACTTCGAATTGCCGGATGCAAGTATCAAATCAATTGATGATCTGAATAACTTCCAGGCACTTAAGACAGTTGCAGAAGAGATTCAGGCACACAAAGATGATCTTGGAGTAGAAGGAGCTTTTACTTCAGCAGGAATGGATTCTTCCTCTGACTGGAGATTCAAGACACACCTTGCAAATCTTCCAATCTACTATGAGTATAAGGCAGACGGAATTGACAGCACAGATGCAATCAAAGGAACATACCTTGACAACTACAAACAGATCTGGGATCTGTATCTGAACAACTCTACATGTGAGCCATCTATGATTTCTTCTAAGACAGGAGATGACGCAGCAAGTGAATTTGCACTTGGCGAAGCAGTATTCTATCAGAATGGTACATGGGCTTACAATGATATCAAAGATAATGAAGTAGCAGATGAAGATATGGGAATGCTTCCAATCTACATCGGAGTTGATGGAGAAGAAAATCAGGGACTTTGTACAGGATCTGAGAACTACTGGTGTGTAAATAAGAACGCTTCAGAAGAAGACATTCAGGCAACACTTGATTTTATGAAATGGGTAGTTGAGAGCGATGAAGGTCGTGACATGCTGGCTAACGAGATGGGATTTGTAACACCGTTCACAACATTCTCAGATTACCTTCCGGACAACCCGCTTGTAAAAGCAAATGCTGAGTATACAGAGGCAGGAAAGACACCAGTAAGCTGGAACTTTACAACAATGCCATCTGAGAACTGGAAAAACAATCTTGGTGGAGCTCTTCTGAACTATGCACAGGGTACAGGCGCATGGGATAGTGTACAGACAGCATTTGTTGATGGATGGGCTGAAGAATACGCAGCAGCAAACGAATAAAAAAGACTTTTCACAGGATAGGCAGATAAAAAGGCTGTGAAATAGAGAAGAAGATCAAACAGCCTGCCAACGAGCATACCGGGGCAGGCTGAAATTATGTAATTAGAATTGTGAAAAGCAAAGGCGCAGAAAGGCTTTTTACAGAAAAGAAAGACAGGAGGAGAAGAACATGCAAAAAGCAATAAAGAGATATTTTCCGGTATTTGTATTACCGACGCTGATTGCATTCACGATAGGTTTCCTTGCACCGTTTGTGTTAGGCGTATATCTTTCGTTCTGCAAGTTCACAACGGTGACAGACGCTAAATTTATTGGACTTAGCAACTATGCAAAGATCCTTGGAGACGGAGATTTTCTTCACTCTCTTTGGTTTACCGCATTATTTACAATTGTGACAGTATTATTGATCAACATTTTTGCATTTGCGGTAGCAATGCTTTTGACAAAGAATATTAAGGGAACCAATATTTTCCGTACTGTATTTTTTATGCCGAACCTGATCGGTGGTATTGTACTTGGATATGTATGGCAGCTGTTATTAAATGGTATTCTGGCACATTTCCAGAAAACACTTACATATTCTTCAAAATATGGTTTCTGGGGATTGGTTATCCTGATGCTCTGGCAGCAGGTTGGATACATGATGATCATCTACATCTCAGGAATCCAGAATATTCCTGGAGAGCTGATCGAGGCAGCACAGATTGATGGAGCGAATAAAGTACAGCTTTTAAGATATGTTACAATTCCGATGGTTATGCCATCCATTACAATCTGTACTTTCCTGACACTTACAAACGGATTTAAACTTTTCGACCAGAACCTTGCATTGACAAACGGTGGACCGGACAAGATGTCAGAAATGCTTGCCCTGAATATCTATAATACATTCTATGGAAGAACTGGCTGGGAAGGTGTAGGACAGGCGAAAGCAGTTATCTTCTTTATTATCGTAGGAGTGATTGCATTGATCCAGAATAAACTGACAACATCAAAGGAGGTGCAGCAGTAATGAATAAAAAAGTAAAACATGGTACATTATTAACCGTTATTTTTACACTACTCAGCCTGCTGTATCTGTATCCGATCATACTGGTATTTATCAACTCCTTTAAGAAAAAAGCCTATATCAGTAAAGCACCGTTCAAGATACCGACCGGAAAGATGTATGTCGGATTAGAGAACTATATCCGTGGTATTAAGCAGACACAGCTGATTCAGGCATTTGGATGGAGTTTATTTATCACAATCTTATCTGTAGCAGTGATTATCTTATGTTGCTCCATGTGTGCATGGTATATCTGCCGCGTGAAGACAAAATTTACAAAGATCCTTTACATGCTTTGCCTGTTTGCAATGATCGTGCCATTCCAGATGGAAATGTTTACATTATCCAAGATCGCAAATATGCTTCATATGGGAAATCCGTGGGGACTGGTTGTGATCTACCTTGGATTTGGTGCAGGACTTTCCGTCTTTATGTTTACCGGGTTCATGAAATCCATTCCATTGGAGATTGAAGAGGCTGCAATGATTGATGGATGTACACCAATCCAGACATTCTTTAAAATTGTACTTCCGATTGCCAAGCCGACTTGCGTAACAGTTACAATTCTTCAGGCAATGTGGATTTGGAACGACTACCTGCTTCCATCACTTGTACTGGATCAGAGAAAATATAAGACAGTGCCGATGGCAGTTCAGTATCTGAAAGGTGGATACGGTTCTGTAGATATGGGAGCAATGATGGGAACTCTGGTTCTTGCAATTGTGCCGATTATCATCTTCTACCTGTTCTGCCAGAGATATATTATCGAAGGCGTTGTAGCCGGAGCGGTTAAAGGCTAGTGTGGACATTGTCTAAAAATGAATTAAAATAGAATTATAAAAATTAAAAAAAGACAGCAGAGAGTGAGTGAACATTCCCTGCTGTTTTCGGACGTTATAAAAGGAATAGTGAAAATGTAAAGTGAACGTGTGGGAGGCGTGGGGAAATGATTACAATATTGATCGTGGATGATGAAAAACTGGAGCGAAGGGGAATCCGCTTTCTGTTAAAGAGGGAGGAAGGAGAATTCCAGATCCTAGAAGCAACGAATGGAAAGGATGCACTGGGAGTATTAGAATCAAACCATGTGGATATTTTATTTTCGGATGTAAAGATGCCTTATATGAATGGACTGGAGCTGACGAAAGCAGTGAGAGAAGATCATCCGGATATGGAAATCGTGATCTTCAGCGGATATAATGATTTCTCTTATGCAAGAGAAGCATTGCGGTATGGAGTTGTAGACTATGTTCTGAAGCCGGTTGATCCGGAGGAATTCCATAAGACTTTTCAACGAGTGATGGAAAATATTTCTTCCAAGATAGAGAAAAAAGAGCAGCAGGAAAAGAAAGAAGATTATCTGAAAAAATACTTTTTACTGAAATATCTGTATGGGGGAAAAGAGGAAGATTTTGTTCAGTTTAAGAAACTTACAGATGGAATGGAAGATGATCTGTCCCAATTTACCCGTATGGTTCTTGTCAGTGCCTCAAATGGATTCTTCGAAACGGAAGAGGAACATTTCCTGATGAGCCTGAAGGAAGAGGTGCAGAGAGAGTTTCATTATGTGAATCTGAATTCGAACGAATCCATCTTTTTGTTCACGGAAAAATATGCAGATTATCATGGAATCGTAGAGAAAATGTACCGTTTTTTTGCGCACCAGTTTGACAGTGAATGTTATTTTGCAGTCAGTGAGGAAATCGAAGATGGAAAAAATCTGGCAGAGGAATTTAAGGTGCTGGAAGGAATGTTAGAAGAGCAGTTCTATCAGCCACGTCAGCATCTGTTTTTCCACGGGGAGAAGCAGGAAGAGAAGAAAGCTGATCCAGCAGAAGATTCTGAAATCATGGAACAGATTACGAAAGATATTCAATATAAAGATCTGCCACATCTCCGTCAGGATTTTCAGAGACTGGAAGAAAAATATCGTGCGCATAAGCAATTTTCGGATATGTATATAAAGTTTGTATTTTCTGGAATTATGAAAGAATTGCTCGACCAGATGGAAGGGCTGGATGAAAAGATGCTTTCAAAGAGAGTGGATCGATTATATCGTTGCAGAAACCTTAATGATGTGATTGCTATAGTAGAAGAAGTACTTCAGGAATATGAACATTGCATACAAGAGCAGGAAGATGGGTTCCGATCAGAAGTTACAACCGTGAAGGGATATATTTATCACCATTATAAGGAAAAGGATCTGGGAGCAGAGACACTTTCCGCAATGGTTTTTCTGTCACCGGGATATTTAAGTGCTGTATTTAAAGAAGAAACAGGGATGACACTGAACCGTTTTATCCGTGAAGTGCGAATGAATAAAGCAAAAGAGCTTTTAGAGACAACGAATATGAAAATCTCCCAAATTGCGAAAGAAGTAGGATTTTCCAATAACTCATACTTCTGCAGAAGTTTCAGAGAGTTTTTCGGAGATACACCGGAAGCATGCAGGAAAGGAATAGCGGCGGATGAAAAAACAAATACGGAAGTTGATCCATCGATTTGAAAATCTGAAATTTCGTAAAAAACTGTCTGTTTTGATGCTGATTGCAGGACTGGTTCCGGTAGGATTCCTTGCTTTTTCCATGCAGTATGGCATGATGAATCAATTGCGAGAGAAGGAACAGTACAATCTGGAGAAAATGTTGGAACAGTCAGTGAGTTCGATTGAGAATCAGTCTCAGATCTATAAGAACCTGGTTGATTATCTGTCTTATTCTCAAAATCTCAGGAATATTTTTGATGTGGAGACAGAGTCGGATTATGAGAAGTATTTGAAATATGTGAAGGTGGCTGATCCACTGTTGCAGATGCCGACGATCTATCACAAAGAGATCCAGAGCATTACATTATATTCTGACAATATAGAAGTGCCACATGGAGATACACTTCTTCCAATGTCGGAAGCGGAGAATCAACAGTGGTATTCCAGGTTGAATGAGGGAACATTAATGCAGTGGAGCATCACTCGCGGTGTGAATAAATCAATCATTGCCAGTCGGAAATTCTATGACAATGATACGATCAAAGCGGTGTTGGAGATGCGTCTGGATTATGAAAAAGTTCTTGAACCATTCATGAGCCAGCTTACAGATAATACAGGAGGCATGATTCAGGATGATAATGGAAATATTGTCTATGCCGAGTGTTCTATGGATAAGAAATATCGTCCGAAGGATATTGAGAGTCCGAAAGATATCAGTGAGAATTATTATCTGGTACAGCGGACAATGAAGGATACAGGATGGAATTTCTATATCTATCGTCCAAAGGCAGTAAGTGAAAACGCAATCCATAAGCTTTTGCTCAAAAATATTCCGATTATTTTGATCAGTGTTCTTCTTCTGAGTTTTCTGGGATATGTTTTTTCCCTCCGTATGGTATCGCAGTTGGAGTTATTGACTGAAAATATGAACCTGATCAATATGGGACTTCGTAAAGTTACCGTGCAGAGTAAATCCAAAGACGAGGTGGGTGTGCTGATCCGGTCATTTCGGCGCATGATGGATCAGATGAACCATTTGATCTCAGAAGTATATGAGAGTAAGATCCAGCTTCAGAACAGTGAGATGAGAGCACTGCAGGCACAGATCAATCCACATTTCCTTTATAATTCGCTTTCAATCATCAACTGGAAAGCAATTGAAGCGGGTGAGGATGAAATCAGTCATGTGACATTGGCACTGTCTACTTATTATCGGACAAGCCTGAATCGTGGTGAAACAATGACCACAGTGGCAAAAGAAATTGATAACATCCGTGCATATCTCAAAATCCAACTTGTTATGCATGATAACGAGTTCCGTGTGGTTGAACAGATTTCGGATGGTCTTAATGATTATCTGATACCGAAGTTGATCCTGCAGCCACTTGCAGAAAATGCAATCGATCATGGAATTGATGTGTCAGATAATGAGAATCCGACGTTGTGGCTGACGATTCGTGAAGAGGCTGAGCACATTTTCTTTGAAATCAGGGACAATGGTGCGGGAATGACGCAGGAGAAGGCGGATCAGATTCTGACATATCAGTCCTCCGGTTATGGTGTGCGAAATGTCTGTGACAGAATCCATGTCCTTTATGGAGAAAAAGGTGAGATGAAGATAGAAAGTACTCCAGGAAAAGGAACGCGGGTCTTTATCCGGATTCCGAAGAACACGGAGGCGAAGGTGTTATGAAAAACGATATGAAAAAGCGAATTCTCTCAGCCCATCTTGCATTAATTTTATTGCTGATGCTTTGGTGCGGAACCTATTTTGAGACGAAGGAAAGTCAAAGACAGATGGAACAGTTAAAAGCATCTCAAAGTGAGTCTGGTGCAAGCAATGCAGTTAAAGTGAAAAGAAAGCTGATGTATAAAGCGATGCATACACCACTTGGGAAATATCCTGAGACTGTACCTAAGTACAGCTTGGCAAGATTGCAGGGGCGAATAATTCGAATCTTCCTGTAGGAGATACGTACGAAAATAATGCATATACGAGATATTTGAAGAAAATACTTAATATTCAGAATGAAGATGTCTTTGAATTGCAGGATGGCAATACTTATGAAGAGGCGGTCAATGTAGCGATTGAAGATCGTGATATTCCAGACGTGCTTGTTGTGAAGGGAAGAGATAACCTGCTCCGCCTGATTGAAGCAGGCCTGATCGAAGAACTTACAGAAACGTATGAAGAGTGTACGACAGATACGATCAAAGAAATGTATGAAAGTTATGGAGATTCTCTTTTACAGTCTGCAACCGTGGATGGAAAGCTATATGCATTTCCGAATACGGTGATTGACGATGGAACTCCGCTTCTTTGGCTGCGGAAAGACTGGATTGAGAAGTTGGGATTAAAGGAACCGGAAACAGTAGGAGAAGCGTTGGAAGTGATCCGGGCATTTGTAGAACAGGATGCAGCAGGAGACGGTCAGACAATCGGCCTTGCCTGTAGTACAGACGTGGTTGCCGGTGCGGATCAGACTTATGGAGTGGATGCAACTTTTATACATGCCGGTGCAATGCCATGTCACTGGATCCTGGATAAAAATGGAAATGTAGTTTATGGGTCAGTAACACAGGAAACAAAAGAAGCGCTTTTGAAACTTCACAATCTATATGAGGATGAGATACTCGACCAGAGATTCCTGCTACGAAAGACGGAAAACATAGATGATCTGTTAAAAACCGGACATTGCGGTGCTATCTATGGACGCTGGTGGGCTCCGAATAACCCGTTGAGTGCAGCATATAATGTCGATTCAAATGCAGAGTGGAAACCGTATCTTTTAGACAAAGAACAGGTAAATGAGACGCAGAAGATATCAGTTTTTGAATCGTATGACCAGTGGATGTATGTGGTGGTGCGTAAAGGATATGAGCATCCGGAAATTGTAGCAAAGTATGTGAGTGCGATTTTTGATCAGTCTAGATATGCAAATGATAGTGCGGCAAGAGAAGTGAATGATTATTTTTCTATTAATGTAGATCCGACGGCCCGGCCACTGAATATTAATGTGGATTATGAGGATGCACTTTACCGTACGACAGAACATATTCAGGCAGCACTGGATAAGACGCTTGATGTATCAGAGCTTAGCGGTTTGGAAAAGTCTTATTTTAATACATGTAAATCTTACTTGAATGGACAGCTGACAACCGCGAATGGATGGGCGGCGTATGCGTCAAGAATTCAGGCTGTGGGGGAACTGCAGAAGGCAGGAATAACAAGTACATCGACATTGCCTCTGGAAAATGTAAATGCAGAAATTCCGCAAGAATTACAGGAACTGGAACAGGAAGCATTTCTTCAGATCATTAGTGGGGAGAAACCAGTGGATTACTTTGATACTTTTGTGATAGAATGGTATGCAAACGGTGGAAAAGTGCTGACCGAACGGGTGCAGAACGCCTATGAAAGTGGAAAGAACTAAAAAGCTTGGATATTAATCAGAGACTGACAGAAGAATTAAAGAAACAGATTCTGGCAGCGGAAACGCTTGTGGCAGTAGAAGACCTGTATCGCCCATATCGTCCAAAGCGCCGCACACGTGCGACAATCGCGAAGGAGAAAGGTTTTGACAGGTTCTGATCTGATGAAATGTGATGACAGGATAAGCGAAAAAAGGTATAATGATTTCATGAAATCAGAAGCTGGAGGAAACATACATGAAAATTGTGATTATTAACGGAAGTGCCAGAAGGGGAAACACGCTGACGGCGATTGACGCATTTATAAAAGGGGCATCAGAAAAGAATGAGATTGAAATCATCCAACCAGACAGACTTCATATAGCACCTTGTAAGGGATGTGGGGTCTGTCAATGTTATAAAGGATGTATTGATCAGGATGATACAAATCCCACGATTGATAAAATTACTGCTGCAGATGTGATTCTTTTTGCTACTCCGGTATATTGGTGGGGAATGTCTGCGCAGTTGAAACTTATCATTGATAAGTGCTACTGCCGCGGTTTGCAGCTGAAAAATAAAAAAGTTGGAACAATCGTTGTGGGAGGATCCCCGGTGGACAGTATCCAGTATGAGTTAATTGACAAACAGTTCGACTGCATGGCGAAATATCTTTCATGGGATATGATTTTCCAAAAATCATATTATGCAACAGCCAGTGATGAACTTGCAAAAAACAAGGATTCTATAAAAGAACTTGAAAATATTGGAAAAAACTTATAAAGCATATTTAAAGTTCCAGGTTTCAGGAAAGAAAGAAATAAAAATAATGATGAAAGCATTTGTCAGGATGTCTGGGACTCGAAAGAGAAAATAAAAAAATCTAAAAAAACATAAATAAATTATACCATCCCAGAAAAATCGCAACCGGTAGAACACTTACTATAAAGTGAAGCGGCCTTGGTCGTCTCCCGTGAAGACGTGAATTGAAATGAAGAAGAATAACAGAAAAATACACTCAAAATCAATTGAAAAATCAATCGTAAAAAGTTACGATTGATTTTTCGCGTATTTAAACATATAATATAATCATTAAGACTGGGAAAGGAAATGATTGCTATGCGTGAAACAAGAATATTGGAATTCAAGGAAACGATTACGAATACTTTTTTGAAAACAGTCAGTGCCTTTTCGAATTATAATGGCGGAATGATTCTTTTTGGCGTAGATGATGATGGAAATGTAAAAGGCTTGCCAGATGTAAAGCAGGCTTGCCTGGATATCGAAAATAAAATCAATGACAGTATTTCGCCTCAGCCAAATTATATGCTTGAACTACAGAACAATGATCAAACGATAAAACTTACTGTAAAAAGTGGTCTTCAGAAGCCATATTTATATAAATCGAAAGCATACAAACGAAATGATACAGCAACGATAGAGGTAGACACACTTGAATTTTCAAGGCTTGTATTAGAAGGAAAAAATATTAGCTTTGAAGAATTACAGTGTAAAGATCAGGAGCTATCTTTTGATTTTTTACAGCATAAACTAAAAGAAAATATTCAGATTGAAAGTTTTAATCAGGATACTTTAAAGACACTGAATCTGTATGACAATGTAAATGGTTTTAATAATGCAGCAGGACTTTTAGCAGATAAAAATCATTTTTCCGGAATTGATCTTGTTAAGTTCGGTGAGAACATCAGTATTATTCAAAAAAGAGTAACCTTTGAAAATGTATCAGTTTTAGATGTATATGAAAAAACACTTGCTGTATTTAAAGACTATTACCAATATGAAGTCATACAGGGCGCTGATAGAAAAACGATGGAGAAAATACCACAAGCAGCTTTCAGAGAAGCAATTGCAAATGCTTTAATTCATAGGGTATGGGATATTGATTCACACATCAGAGTTTCTATGTTTGATGATAGAATAGAGGTTGTATCTCCTGGTGGATTGCCAGCTGGAATAACAGCCGAAGAATATTTATCAGGTAAACTTTCTGTTTTAAGGAATAGAAATCTTGCAAATGTGTTTTACAGATTGGGATTTGTAGAGATATTTGGAACGGGAATTACACGAATAAAACAACTGTATACAGAGAGTCTGATAAAACCAGATTTTGAGGTATCAGAAAATGCTATAAAAATTGTGCTGCCGCTATTTGAAACGAATGTTAATTTGACTGAGGACGAAAAAGTAATTTACAAATTATTAAGTAAGACGATGTTAAAATCAATAAGTGAAATTGCACCATATGTCCCATTTGGAAAATCAAAAACAACACATTTACTTAAAACCATGGGAGAAAAGGGTGTGGTTGCAGTTGAAGGAAAAGGCAGAGGAACAAAATATATAATTAAGTGACCGAGAACATAGAAGATTCATAGCATTGGGGTCAGCGCCTTACATCAAGAGGAAACATAAAATAATGACTTATGATAATCGAGAAGACCAGTTTTTACGCTAGCGATTGCAGAAAGAAATCCCGATTTTGAGGGCATTAATCCAGAATTTGTATCAGGAACTGGACCGGAAGTTTCATTTAAACGGAGCAAAAATCCCGATAACTTTTGGATTTGACACGGATTCTCTGGGATCCTATACAAGACGACATCTGCAACAGGTACCTGACCCCGCGAACACGGGAAATGCATCAGATCATTTTTGGACACTTGAGAAGCGCATTAGGCAGGACAAGAAAAATCTAGGAGTTCTGATTGAACTTCGGAAATCTACGGCAATTTGGGATATTGCATATTTAGTCGGAGATGGAGTTATTAAGATGGATGAGCTCGAAGGATTTAGTGAGGATCTGATTGATGCAGTAAAGCTGATTCTAGGCAGATAAAGGTTCAAAAGGTCGGAATTAAAAAGTAAGAACTGAAATCTTGTATAATCAAGGAAGAAAGTATGTAAGATAATACGCAAGATTATGGCATACGGCAATTTTGGCTCCAGAAGGGAATATTACAATGAATATACAAATATTTGGAACAAAGAAATGCAACGATACAAAGAAAGCCGAGCGTTTTTTCAAAGAGCGCGGCATCAAGTATCAGTTTGGAGATATGAAGGAAAAAGGCATGAGTAAAGGGGAATTTAATTCTGTAGCTCAGGCAAATGGCGGACTGGAAAATATGATTAATTGGGATGGCAAAGACAAAGATTTATTAGCTTTGATTAAATACATTGCCGATGAGGATAAGCTTCAAAAAGTGCTGGAAAATCCATCTGTAATTAAGACGCCGGTGGTCAGAAATGGAAAACTTTCTACGCTCGGTTATCAGCCGGAGATATGGAAGAAGTGGCAATAGAAAAGCTGGGAGGAAACATGAAAGAATGACTTATTATGATCAAGAAAACCAGTTTTTACGCCAGCAGTTACAGAAAGAAATCCCGATCTTGACAGCATTAATCCAGAAGTTGTATCAGGACCTGGACCGGAAGTTTCATTTGAACGGAGCAAAAATACCGGTAACATTTGGATTTGAGACAGATTCTCTGGGATCCTATACAAGGCAGAGTGCTCATGAAAAGGAACATTTTCATTTTTCCCTGCTCTTTGTTGCGTATGGAGTCAACAATCCGTTGTCAAAAGAGGACCGTATCGATTTATTCAAGCATGAATATGCGCATTACATGCAGTACAATATGCGGATACCTGAGAAGTATAAATGGCAGGCTGGAACACATGGAAGTGCGTGGAAATATTGTTGTTCTCTTATAGGTGCAGCACCGACACCTTATTATAAGGCAGGAGAGGCGCTGTTGGATCATAACTATGATAAAGTATTAAAAAGCCGGATTCATGATAAGACAGTGCCGATTCGAGATACGTATCAGCGCCAGCAGAAAGCACAGAAGCAGAAGGATGAAGTTGTTCAATATAAAATTGGAGACAATATCACACATCCGAAATTCGGAGATGGAATCATAGAAAAGATTAATCTGAGATCTGGTGGAGTTCATCTTCATATTCGGTTTGATGGTGAGGTGAAATGTATTGATCAGAAGTGGTTGATGAGGAGGAAATATACATAGGTTTATAAAAATTTCAGAAAGACAACATGGCAAAGATACTACAAATTATTATAGTAAAAATAAAGGAGGAACCTAGCTATGGACATATCTGATTTTATAGGAGCTGCAAAAACATTTCACGTTCTTGGAATAAAGGTCACAAAAGATGGCGACCTCATAAATGAATGGTACAGCGAACCCGAATGCCGTAGAAATATCTATTCTGCAACGAAGAGCTTCACATCCTGTGCAGTTGGTTTTGCTGTCCAGGAGGGATTATTGTCCTTGGATGAAAAACTGACCGATGCCTTTCCCGAAGATTTACCCGATGTGATCGATGATAATCTGAAAATGGCAACGGTTCGAGACCTGCTTACGATGTGTTTAGGACAGGAACAGGGCAGCCTTATGGGAGAACAGCGGCCATTATACCAAGAGGATGACTGGGTAAAAATGTCTTTGGCGATTCCGTTTCAATATAAGCCAGGTACACATTTTGTATATAATAATGTTGGTCCCTACCTGGCAGGCATTCTTGTACAGAGACGTTCCGGATGCGATCTGGTCTCTTATCTTACACCAAGGCTTTTTAAACATCTTGGAATCAAGCGGCCGACATGGGAGACAGATCCTCTTGGAAACAGTTTTGGCGCAGGTGGATTGTTCCTTACACTTTCTGAACTTCATAAATTCGGATTGTTTTACCTGAATAAGGGAAAATGGAATGGAAAACAGATTTTATCCGAAAAATGGATAGAAGAAAGTACAGCAGCATCCGATACAGACAATTATGGTTATCTTTTCTGGAGAGGAGAATACAATTCCTACCGGGCGGATGGAAAATATTCTCAGATTTCTATGATCCTTCCGGACAAGAATGCGGTTATTTCGATGGTCGCAGAATGCCGGAACGGGGAAGAACTTATGAGTGCTTTGTATGATTTGGTATGTGCAAAGTTATAGATTATTATTGCATAATTGTGAAAAAGGAAAGACCAAAAGAGCTCAAACAGCTCGTCTATATAAGATAGATGGGCTGGATTCCGAAGCTGATGAAGGTGCTGGAATTGATCTTGGAAGAAGGAAAATAATTGCCGATCCTCCGTTCCTGTGCTGAAATGATTCCGGCAAAAGATACAGGATTATGGATAAATTATATTTGATTGGAGATGGAGAAATGTTATTTATATGTTACCCAAAATGCTCAACCTGCCAGAAAGCGAAAAAATGGTTAGATGCACAGAAAATAGAATATACCGAGCGCAACATCGTGGATGTGAATCCAACCTGCGGTGAGTTAAAGGAATGGTATTCTAAGAG
Organism: Blautia sp. AM47-4; assembly: GCF_003479865.1. NCBI lineage: Bacteria > Bacillati > Bacillota > Clostridia > Lachnospirales > Lachnospiraceae > Blautia > Blautia sp. AM47-4. The sequence goes on along the minus strand of NZ_QUHY01000028.1, from coordinate 18,187 downwards.
CGGCTTTCCACTTAAAAAGTTCTTTAATACCAGCGGCCTTCTTTATAAAGAAATGAAACTGAAGGACAAACTTCCTGCCATGAGCGAAGAGGAACAGCTGCAGCTTCTTGCCACGAATGGTATGCTGGTGAAACGCCCGCTGCTGATCGATGGTGATACCGTGCTGATCGGCTTTAAGGAAGCAGAATGGTCTGAAAAGCTGGGATGATTGGAGAAAGATTGGGAGTCAGATGAACGGATAGAGTAAATTCATTGCCGCATTTTCCCTTCTGTGCTAAAATGGTTTCCGGTATGAAAATTTAAGCAAAGAGAGGAACATGAAAATGAACGAAAAACGTACCGGCCTGTTCGAGAATGGCCTGATCTGGTTTGGGGCAGGTGTCTCGATTGCCGAAATCCTGACCGGAACCTACCTTGCACCGCTCGGCATGGGAAAAGGTCTGGCAGCGATTCTTATCGGCCATATCATCGGATGCCTGATGCTGTTTCTGGCGGGCGTGATCGGCGGAAGGGTCAGAAAAAGTGCCATGGAAACTGTAAAAATGAGTTTTGGACAGAAGGGAAGCATCCTTTTTGCTGTCCTGAATGTATTGCAGCTCGTTGGCTGGACCGCCATCATGATCTATGACGGAGCGCTCGCCGCAGACGGCGTAATGCATACGGGCAGATGGATCTGGTGCCTTGTGATCGGAGTCCTGATTATTCTCTGGATTGTGATCGGAATCACGAATCTTGGTAAAATCAACACGGTTGCCATGGCAGCATTATTTCTGCTTAGCCTGATCCTGAGCAAGGTCATCTTTGCCGGAGGCGGAGCAGGAGCGCCATCGGATGACAGTATGACATTCGGTGCAGCAGTAGAACTTGCGGTTGCGATGCCGTTATCCTGGCTGCCGCTGATCAGCGATTACACAAGAGAAGCAAAAGAACCGGTCAAAGCAACGGCCATCAGCGCGGTTGTCTATGGAATCGTCAGCTGCTGGATGTATGTGATTGGAATGGGAGCAGCGATCATCACCGGAGAATATGACATCGCGCAGATCATGCTGAAGGCAGGCCTTGGCATTGCGGGCCTTCTGATTATTGTATTTTCAACAGTAACAACGACATTTCTGGATGCCTACTCCGCAGGAATTTCCAGCGAGACCGTCGTAAGCAAATGGAATGGAAAGCATGTGGCCATCGTTGTCACCGTCATTGGAACCATCGCAGCGATTGTATATCCGATGGACAACATCACAGATTTCCTCTATCTGATCGGCTCGGTCTTTGCACCGATGATCGCAATTCAGATTGCCGACTTTTTCCTGCTGAAACGGGACAAGAGCAGCCTGGCCGTACATATTCCGAATCTGATCATCTGGGTGATTGGATTTGTGGTATACCGAATTCTGATGAACATCGACATGCCGCTGGGAAACACTCTGCCGGATATGGTGATTACGATTGTAATCTGTCTGATCGTTGGAAAATTTGTTTCATAAAAAGTGAATAAAAAGATCAGATGACTGTTCTGCCTGCATTTGAGCAGGCGGGGCAGTCATTTTGTGTGCCGAGCATGGCACTAATCTTGCTGGTGCAAGTCCAGTCACGGGTATTTACCGCCAAGTGTAGCGGACAATAAATTGTTTAATCCTCTTAATGTCCGTGTATAGCAGATTTGTTTGTACAGTTTTTCAAATTTGCTCATTTATAGCTATACATTTAAAAGTTTTGCACTTGCTTTTTATCTCACCAAGAAAATTGTAAGAGGGTCAGACCCCAATGTCTCTCACACGCTTTCTTTTATACTCTGCGAGATGCTTTTAATCCTCGATTGCTGCCTTACGGGCATTGATTGCCTTTATCACATCCATATCAAACTTGGGTTTACGTTCATAGGTATACAGACCGTTTAACTCCTGCTCCACATCATACAGCTGGGTATAGCAGAAGGCAAACATATGGGGATTGTCCAAAAGGGCATCGGTCAGTCCCTTATATCGGTTCAGGAATTCCTCCTTGGTAGCAGGACCTGCACCATAGCCCCAGCCATCCTTTTCAACACCTTCCTCGTCCCACTTGATACCGCCATACTCACTGATGAAGGTAGGGATACCCTTTACAGGTGTCTGCCTGTAGCCATGATTATCTTCCAAATCACCTCCCTGTTTAAAGGACTCGTAGGTTGCTGCAAACTTTGCCGGATCCTGCTCATAATTGTGTAAGTCATAGATGTCCGTCACCACATGATAATTTCCGCTGGTATCAATGCAGGGTCTGGTGGTGTCATACAGCTTTGTCATCTTATACACATTGGCCAGTAAGCTGTCATCCTGCCTTCTTCCCTCATAATCCCATGTCTCATTAAACGGACACCAGCCGATGATGGCGGGATGGTTGAAGTCTCTCTCCAAGGCTTCCATCCACTCAGGCAGGAAATATTTTAATGCTGCGGGATTGCTGTAATCCAGTCCCCAACAGCCCTGCTCGCCCCATACCAGATAGCCTGCTTTATCGCAGTGATACAAGAACAGAGGCTCAAATACCTTCTGATGGAGTCTTGCGCCGTTGAAGCCTGCAGCCATGGACAGTTCCACATCCTTGACAAGTGCTTCCTCTGTAGGCGCTGTGTAAATGCCATCCGGATAGAAGCCCTGATCCAGCACCAGTCTTTGGAACACGCTCTTATCGTTGATGAGGAATTTCTCTCCATCCAGTCTTACCTCACGCATACCAAAGTAGCTTTCTACCTTATCTTCTCCATAGGTTAATGTAAGGTCATACAGTCTGCCATGACCCGGCTCCCACTTTTCCAGACGGGACAAAGGAAGTGTCATGGTAACGGTGCCGCCCTCTGACTTTGCGCTTACGCTGCCACAGGGCTCTCCCCCATAAAAGGCCTTTGCTTCCAGTGTGCCCTGCCCCTTTACTACCGCCTTAATTCCCAGAGTTGCCTCTGCCAGGTTTGGATAATATTGCACTTTTTCAATGTAGCTTTCCGGTACCCACTCAAGCCATACCGTCTGCCAGATACCTGTCGTTCTGGTATAATCACAGCCTCTGGAGTTGAAGAAATGACTCTGCTTTCCCTTGGGCTGCTTTCCGCCTCTCACATCATCTGCTGCAAAAAGCGTAATGTCATTTTCTCCTTCCTTTACAAGCTTTGTAATATTAAACGTAAAGGAAACATAACCGCCCTGGTGTCTGCCTGCCTCTACTCCATTGATCCATACTCTTGCATCATAGTCCACTGCGCCGAAGTGTAAGAGAAGATCTCCCTTCAGCTCCTCCCCTGTCAATGTGATGGTACGGTGATACCATACGCCGGGGATAAAGTCCTTATAGCCGATTCCGCTCAGATCACTTTCCGGGCAGAAGGGCACCAGGATCTTCTTCTCCCAATCTGTCTTTCCTTCCTGCCATTTCTGATCTATGCCGCTGCATCCAAAGTCAAAGGAAAAATCCCATTCTCCATTCAGGTTTTTCCAATGCTCCCTCTTCATCTGGGGCTGGGGATGCTCCGGTCTGGGTATTTGTGTCATAATTTTGTCCTCCTGTGATCATTTATTTGGGTTGATTTCATTTTTATTTTATATAGTGAAAGCCATAGTTGACAGGCTTGCTCCTTTTTACTACAATGCTGTTATTACATTATTGCAATTTGCTTTCAAAAAATGGAGGAACCACCATGCCTCAGGAAATTACACGCACACAGACTGAAAAATACACTGTCTACACCGGCCCTACCGCGGAAAGCTTTTCTCCCACCATGGCCGGTATCACTTACCCGGATCCTGCCTATGAGATCCTGGTTTATCGCAGACCCCTGTGTGTGTTTGAATACGTTTTAAGCGGCCGTGGACATATCGAGCGAAACGGCAGTATCCTCACTGTAAATGCCGGAGATGCCTATATCCTTACTGCCGGCACCTACCACCACTACTATTCAGACAAAGTTGATCCCTGGACCAAGATCTGGTTCAATGTCAGCGGCAGTCTGGTACAGCATCTTCTCTCCGATTACGGCTTAGACGGTGTCACCCTGATCCCCCGCTTCCATAACGAAACACCTCTGACCCGGATCCTTGATGCCTTTACCGCCGACCCTGTACACTCTGCTGACAAGCTGGCTGTACTGCTCCATCAATATATTCAGGAGCTGGCGGATTTTCTGGCAAACAAAGTTCCCATCAATCCTACTGCACTGGCGATCCGCAATTATATCGATATGCACTTAACAGAAAGTCTGTCCTTGGATCATCTGGCAGATACCGTTTCCCTGTCCCGCTCCAGGCTCATCCACCTGTTCCAGGAGGTATATCATGTTGCTCCCTACCAGTATTACCTGTCCCAGAAGTGCAAGCTGGCCCAGTCCATGCTAAGCCGCACCACTCTTCCTGTTTCTGCCATCTCCACACAGCTTGGGTTCTTAGACCCTCACCACTTTTCTTCCTTTTTCAAGAAACAGTGCGGTCTGTCCCCGGCTTCTTACAGAAAACTCCACACAGCGCCTGGGAATTTTCCCACCTAAGTATTATTCTTTCTAAAAATGGAACCAAGGCAACGAAACTACTTTTTTAAGTACTTTCATTGCCTTGGATTATAGTGTATTTTCTTTCTGTTTACGATACAAAATACAGCTAAAAAGGTATGAATTATTGCTACTACATATTTACTCCTAAGGGAGTCAATTATTTCTTACAGTACTTTCTCCTCATTTTTTTCGGGGACAGGCACCGGAAGCTGTAGCCAATCTCGTGTGGTCTATATTTTTTTGGTGGTCACAGATCAACGATATACAGAAAATGTTAGCTTTGCAGAATAAGCTGCAGTCCAATCGGATTGATATGAAAGGGGTCATACAGGAATATCAGGAGACTCAGAGAACTGCTGAAGTGAGTGAGAAGAAACAAGCCTTTCTTCAGGATTTTAAAGAAATGATTACGGAGGCAATAAGGGCGTTAAAATCGGACACAGAATGGGCAGAGCTGGACTTATCAAAATACTTTGACACACTCAATCATGAAATTCTCATGAACTTACTTCGCAGGAATGAAAAGGATGAACGAGTGGTGCAGCTGATTAAGCGTTATCTGAAAAGCGGTGTAATGGAGAATGGAGTAGTCATGGAAGAAGTTTAAGTCAAAGCTGAAAGGATTATCTTCCCGTAAATCCGTACAGGCAATTAAACCAAGCTTTGTCGTAGCCGATGTATTCAAAATGAACATTCCAGTAGCGTGCCATAAGACGTAAGGTATCATATCCATAGCCGCTTCGTTTTCCGGTTTCATCCTGCATATGGTATCCGTCCATCTCAAAGAATCCCACGCGTATGGTTTCACGCTGTGAAATGGCTTCGGTGGCATAGGGCGATTGTGGATACAGTACGATCACACAGATAAATGTTAATAGTATTTCAAGATATTTTTGGTAGTTTGATATCATACAACATCCCCATTTCATAAGGAATCCCCATTTCCATTATGATTTTTATATATTTGTTTATAAAATATCATATCTTTTGGTATATATTGTCAATAAATGTTGATTTTATCGAGAGTTCATTGTATACTACAAAGTTTTATTCCATATATGGACAAAAAAAATTATGGATGTATACTATTGTAGTATTTACTAAAAAGCAAAAGCAGGAGGAAATAATACTGTGCGCGATGTACTGCGGGAAGAAAAGAAATTTCTACTTAATCAGGCAGAAGCATTAAAACTTCGGAATTATTTGTCAAATGTGGTTCATACTGACTCACATAACGGACCGGATGGTTATCAGGTACGTTCTTTGTACTTTGATTCTTTGTCAAATCGGGATTTTCAGGAAAAGGAAGATGGTCTGGAGTTAAGAAGGAAGTTTCGTTTGCGGGTATATAGTCCTGATGCGGATTTTGCACTGTTTGAAATGAAGCAGAAGCAGGGACCTTATCAGCGGAAGCGATCATTAAGATTATCCAGAAGGGAAGCGCAGGCTCTCATTGAGGGTGATTATTCTGTACTTTTAAACAGTGGCAGTGAGTTTGGACAGGAATGTTATTCAATTATGGAAATGTGGGCATACCGTCCTAAAACAGTTGTAGAATATGACAGATTTGCATTTATCGCGCCGGAAAATTCTATTCGAATAACTTTTGATTCTGGAATACGGGCTAATGAAGTAAATTTCAATATATTTGATAGAAATCTGGTGTTAAACAGTGTAATGTCTCCTTTTGCTGTAGTGTTGGAAGTAAAATATAACGGTTTTTTGTTAAGCTATATCAAGCATATGCTTCTGCCCGTTCAGAAAAGCGAGCTTTCTGTGAGCAAATACTGTATGGCAAGACAAATTGGCTGTGACTACAGATTTTAGGAGGAAAGGAAATGAAAGAGACGATTTATAACCTGCTTGCCCAGCAGGGGGATATGACCTGGCAGCAAATTACAATGCATATTCTGGTAAGTGCTGTCATTGGTCTGTTTATTTTTATTTCATATGTGATCTCACATAAGGGAACGATTTACAGCAAAAAATTTGGAGTAACACTAATCGTTCTGACTGTTATGACAGGAACAGTTATGACTGTCATAGGAAACAATATTGCATTGTCGCTTGGTATGGTCGGTGCATTATCTATCGTGCGTTTTCGAACTGCAATAAAAGATTCCAGAGATACTGTATATATTTTCTGGACGATCATTGTGGGAATATGTTGTGGAGTTGGAGATTATCTGGTTGCTGCAGTAGGCAGTTCTGCTATTTTTCTTATCTTTCTTATCATGGGAGCAATCCGCAGTGATAACCGTATGCTTTTGATCATCCGTGCAAAAAGAAGCCGCTGTGAAAATATAGAATCCCAGATCTTTCGTTATTTTGGGACTGGTGCCGTTCTTCGGGTAAAAAATACGACAGAGGAGAATGCTGAGTACATTTATGAATTATCCAGAAAAATACTGGAAAAAGTTCAGAAACAGCATCCGGCTTTAACAGATGATTTCTATAACCTTGGACAAATTGAAAGTGTTAATATTGTAGCTCAAAGCGATGAGATTTATAACTGATATGAAATATAAAATAATAGGATTTACATGCTGCTTTGCGGTTATTCTGATTGCCGTTTTTGCGCCATTGTTTTATAAGGACTACCGAAAAACAGAGAGAATTCATCAGCATGAACAGGAAATTCCCCAAGAACCATGTACGGATCCTGCGGATGGCGGTCTGTGTACATATCTTCCGATTGTCAAAATTGATACAGATGGGGTGGTAATCCCGGGAAGACCCATTAAGGATGATGGAAACAACCGCATTTATACACGTGCTGCTGATGGGGAAACTACAATTGCTGCTCAGATGGATATAATCGGAAATGACAGCAAAGAGTACCATCATGCAAATGAAACGGCAGATGTATCTTCTGCAATCCGCATACGAATGAGAGGTAATTCCTCAAGAGAGTTTGATAAGCCAAGCTATGCCATCAGACTTGTAGATAAAAAAGGGGAAAACAATCCGCTTTCCATTATGGGAATGGATGCGCACCATGAATGGGTATTATACGGTCCCTGGCTCGATAAAACAGCCATACGAAATTATATGTTTTACAATCTTGCCGGAGAAATGATGTCTTATGCGCCAAATGTAAGATTCTGCGAAGTAATTCTTAATGGTGAATATGAAGGTCTATATGTAATGACTGAAATGATAACCGGCGGAAAAGATGGCGCCAGGCTGGGACTTCGTGTAAATGCCAAGCGCAGCACATTTTCCGGATACCTGCTTCGCCTGGATCATCAGCATGCGGGCGAAGAAGCTTTAAACAGCTTTACAACGTATACCTACAAAACCCCCTTCATGCTGCAGATAGAATATCCCGGAAGCAGGAACAGGGATGCCAGACTGACAGAAGAAATCCGGCAGGATTTTTCAAATTTTGAAAAAACTCTGTACTCATATGATTATGACAGGGAAAAACATGGCTACACTTCTATGATAGATGTAGACAGCTTTGTAGATTACTTTATTATCAATGAGCTTTCCAGTAATGCAGATGCCGGAAACTATTCCACTTATATTTATAAGGGAACAGATAATCTGTATCATATGTGTGTATGGGATTTTAATAATGCCTGTAATAACTATTTCGAGGAGGAACTTCCTTATACTGGATTTTTCCTGAACAACCGATTATGGTTTGAAATGCTTATCAAAGATGAGGATTTTACTGAACGGATCATCCAGCGATATCATTCCTTGCGAAAAGGTCTGTTAAGTGAGGAATCACTTTATCGTTATATTGATGAAACCCTTGATTTTATCGCACCAGCTCTTGCAAGAAACGATGCACGATGGGGAAGTGTAGAACAGCAGGCAAAGGGACTTCTGGTTCCGGTATCAAGAAATCTGGACAGCAGATCTGCCGCTGAAGGACAGCTAAAAGGTTACTTGCGAAACAGAGGAAAATGGTTGGATGAAAACATTGAGACTCTGCGTCAGTATTCAGCATCCTCCCGTGTAAAGCAGTATAATGAGGTTAATGATTAAAATATGAAACGATTTATTATCAGCATATCTGCCATCATTCTGCTTCTATTTATTGGATTTATAGCTGTGTTTTATGGCGGATTTTATATGGACTCAGACCGGGACAATCATATAAACACATTTGTCCGGACTGAGAATAAAGAGATACTTATAAAGGACAAAGATAAGTGGAAACCATTTGAAGTCAGGGGAATTGATATGGGAAGCGGTATTCCTGGTGAATGGTCTACAGATTATGCGATCACCAAAGAAACCTATCTGCACTGGTTTCAGCTGATCCAGGAAGCAGGAGCAAATACGCTGAGAGTCTATTCTGTCCAGAATCCGTCTTTTTATAAAGCGTTCTATGAATACAATTCCCAACATGAGGAGCCGTTATATTTACTTCAGGGAATCTGGGTAAATGATTATATACAGAACTCCCGAGTGGATGCATATGCCGACTCCTTTGCAGGAAAGCTTCTGGATAATTGCCTGGTCACTGTAGATGTGATCCATGGAAAACGACTTATCATCAATAATGATGCAGATACAAGTACAGGACTTTATTTACACGATGTCTCGAAATGGGTGCTGGGATATATTATCGGAAATGGATGGGAAGATACAACAGTTGCATATACAGATGAGAAATATCCGGATATGGAACCTTATAAAGGAACCTATCTTATTGCTTCAAAAGATGCCTCTGCCTTTGAATCCCTGCTTGCCAAAACAGGTGACAGGATGCTGCACTATGAATCAACAAGATATGATGAGCAGCGTCTGATCTCCTTTTCCAGTGGAAATGCAACAGATCCCTTTGATTATCCTAAAGAGATTGCAGAATATTTCAGAAAATGTGCCCGGATCGACACAGAACATATAACTGCAACTGATAAATTTATATCAGGTCAGTTTGCCAGCTACAGTGCATCTCCATATGATCAGGATTACTTTTCCTGTATGGAATACACAACATGGAACAGCTTGTCTGATAAAAAGATTGACTTTAGTGACTGTATCACTCCTGACGGAAAACGGAATACTTATCGGGCATATTTAAGACTTTTAAACGAACATCATACAATGCCGGTTTTGGCTGTTGAATTTGGTGCAGCCACAGGACGAGGTGAGATTCATGAGAATCAGGTGACCAGCAGAGGACTTGGATACTATTCTGAAAAAGAACAGGGAAAGATTCTGGTAGATTGTTATGAAGACATTATGGCTGCCGGACTTTCCGGAGGCTGTGTCTATTCCTGGCAGGATGAATGGTTCAAGCATACCTGGAATACCATGTATGCTGTAGATTTAAGCCGTAATATTTACTGGGAAGATGCTCAGACAAATGACCAGCATTTTGGCCTGCTGGCATTTGACTGTGGGGAAAAAGAAAGTGTTTGTTACGTGGACGGTGATACTTCCGAATGGACGGATAAAGATAGGGTGATCCAATATGAAGACGGCTCTTTCATCAGTGTGAAGTATGATGCCTCCGGTGTTTATTTATATCTCCATAAAAAGGACTTTGATCTGGAAAATGACACGCTGTATGTTCCGGTTGATACGACCAAAAAAACAGGCAGTACCCGTATGGAAAATTGTACAGCAGAATTTGAAAGACCTGCAGATTTTGTACTGGTCTTAAATGGAAAAGATAATACTCGTCTGTTGGTTCAGGATCGGTATAATCCCATTCATGCCAATTATGAGGAAGATATTACAGGAAAAGATCCTTATATTGATCCACCAGCCAGGGACAGCGCTGTATTCGAAAATATCAGCATGGTATTACGGGATGTTATTGGTCAGTATCAGGATGCTGCCACACCGTTAAAAACCTTTGAAAGTGGAAAGCTGTATTATGGTAATGGAAATCCATCTGCATCTGCTTATGATTCCAGGGCAGATTTTATCTGTAATGGAGATGATGTGGAAATTAGAATCCCATGGCAGCTGCTGAATTTTTCTGATCCGTCCCGAATGCAGATCCATGATGATTATTATGACGGAAATTATGGCATTGAATCAGTGGGGATCAAAGAGATGTTTATAGGTTTTGGCGGAGAAGGAAATACAATCGAGATGGGAGGCCTTAAACTGAAAGGATGGGAGAATACAGTATCCTACCATGAAAGATTAAAAGAAGCATACCAGGTTCTGAAGACATACTGGACAGGAAAGGAATACGAATGATAGCGCAGCTTGTGATTGTTTTTTATTTTATTGTCTGTGTGGGGATTATCATTTTTAACTGCTTTACAGAGATAATTTCAAGATATCGTTCCTGTGTTCTGAAAAGGAGGGAACAACGATATTGCGAAGAATACAGACAGTTGTTTTCAGAAAATATAACGGAAAATAAAAAGCAGGAAAAAAGGCTGGTTAAAGAGCTTCATTCAGCCAGCAGACTTCTGACGTTCAGTGAAGCATTATCTAAAGTTGAAAACAGTATGCCGGAACAATTCCAGCAGGGAATAGCATCTGTAAGTCGGCTGATGGAAGAACTGATACCGGTTTATAAAAGAAAACCGGATATGGAAAAGGCCTGCCTGGCTTATGTATTTGCCATATTTCATATGACGAAATTCCAGGCTAAGGAAATTGTTTTCCCATTTCTTTTTGACCTGCTTGGAAATAAAAGTCTCTATTGCAGGGAGAATGCTTTGCGGGCATTATACAGTTCAGAAGATATACAAGCGGTTATGCAGGCATTGACATTTCTGGATGCAAATGAGCAGCTGCTTCCGCATAAAAAAATACTTGCAGATGGACTTCTTTCCTTCGATAAAAAAGAAGAACTGATACCACTCCTTTGGAAAAAATTGAGTGAATTTCATCCAAGGATGCAGGTAAGCTTGTTGGATTATATTCGATATGCATCGTCAAACTGGAAGGATGAAATGCTGTCTATGCTGGAAACAAGCCAGGATATGGAAATTCAAATCGCATGTGTCCGCTATTTTGGCAGATATCAGGATGAAAGAAGTGTTTCTTTTCTGCTTCATCACGCTGAAGAAGAAAAGGAAGGGTTCTGGGAATTGCAGAATGCCTGTATTTCTGCTCTTGCTGTGTATCCCGGACCGCAGACACTGGAAATCTTGAAAAAAGAGACTTCCAGTAAAAACTGGTATGTCCGTTATAATGCTGCAAAAAGCCTTGCAGTTCTGAATACAGACAGGGATGCATTAGCTGATATTTTACAGGGAAATGACCGCTACGCAAAAGAAATGTTAGAGTACCAGCTGGATGAAGTAAAAGTACAAAGGGGGGCGGGTTTATGACCGATGCATTTCGTTTTTTTCTGGAATGTGTCAATCTGTTTTTTATTATATACCTGATTGGATATTCCAGCTTTTTGTTTTTGTCGGTTGTAGCAGGCGCAATTGAGCTGTACAGATCATACCGCCTTGAACAGATGCACAATAAACTGTGGCAAAGCTATTACATACCGGTTTCCATTCTTGTTCCGGCTTATAACGAAGAGGTTACGGTGAAGGATACAGTCACTTCACTTCTCAACCTGGATTATAAACTATATGAAATTATAGTAATAGATGATGGTTCTAAAGACAAAACATCTCAGGTTCTGATTGATGCATTTCATATGGAGCGAGTGGAACGCCCGATCCGTCATCTGATCCAATGTCAGCCTGAGGAAGAAATTTATGAATGCCCGAACCAGAAAGTGCCCATTACTTTGATCCGCAAGAAGAATGGCGGAAAAGCAGACAGTTTAAATGCCGGAATCAATGCAGCCAGGTATCCCTGGTTTATCTGTATGGATGCGGACTCTATTTTACAGCATGATTCGCTGGAGAAAATCGTTCGCCCGGTTCTGGAGGACGAAAATGTAATAGCCGTTGGTGGAAGTGTCCGCCCAGCCAATGGTGTTGTCATAAAAAAAGGTCATGTGATAAAATACAGGCTGCCCAGAAATATAATAGCAAGAATGCAATCCCTGGAATATGCCCGTTCTTTTCTGGCAGCACGTATCCTGCTGGATAAAATCAATGCAAACATGATCATATCCGGAGCTTTTGGATTATTTGAGAAAAAAACAGTGATTGCCGTAGGCGGATATGACAACAGTACAATGGGCGAGGATATGGAACTGGTAGTCAGACTTCATGAATTCAGCCGCATGAATCGTAAGCCATATAAGATTGATTTTGCACAGGATGCCATCTGCTGGTCGCAGACTCCGGAAAAATTAAGTGAATTAGGCAAGCAGCGGAAAAGATGGCAGAGAGGATTGTTCCAGTGTATGTGGGGACACCGTAAAATGCTGGCAAACCCACGGTACGGAGCTGTAGGACTTTTATCCTATCTTTATTTTCTGCTTTACGAATTATTGTCACCATTTATTGAACTTTTGGGTGTACTTACAATGGTTTTATCTGTGATGATGGATATGCTGAACGTGAAATTTATGCTGGTATTTCTTGCATACTATGCCCTGTATGGTATTTTACTCACATTAACTGCATATTTTTCAAGAATCTATACCATTGACCAGAGGTTTTCTTTTCGAGAGCTGATCCTTGCTATTACTGCTTGTTTTTTTGAAACAACTTTTCTCCGCTTTTATCTGGAGTTTGTCCGTGTGACTGCATTTGTGGGATACAAGAAGAACAAACTGAACTGGGATAAACTGGAAAGAAAGAAAATGAACAGAATATAGTTTTATTACTATGTCAATTTATCTAGTAGATCAAATAATAAATAACTGGCTACATTTTACGAAACGTCTTCTGGTGAAATTTCATCGGGCTTATAAGTCCAATGATAGACTACTGGATCTGCATTTACTTCATCGAAATATTTATAAATTCTGTCTTCAAGTTCCTGCTTTGTATTAACTCGAATTCCCTTCAGCATCTGCTTTGTCATCTTGCTGAAAAAGCTTTCAATCAAATTTAGCCAGGAACTATGGGTTTGTGTAAATACAAACATGTAGCGTCCTTCTGGTTTTGTTGCAAGGTAGTTCTGAACCTCTTCTTGCAAAATATAACCATGTATGTGCTGCATGTGGAAGAACCCCGAAAGATACAGGGTTTCAGCAGGATCATAAAGTGCCGAGACTTAGAGGGGGAAGTGATGAAATTTCAAATTGGCAACCATTGTGTGATGAATGCAATAACTTTAAAAGTACTGCTTGCAGAGATTGCCAGTTAGATTGTGAAACTTGTTGTTGGGCATATCCTGAAAAATTTAAACCTTTTCATATTCCTGGAGAGTTAGTTAAATGTTTGCGCGAACATGCTCAAAAGCTTGGCAGGAATCCCGATGAATTACTCACTGAAATTATTACAAATTATATTGAAAACCAAAATTAGAAAAACACACAGACTCATGGTTAGTGTAATAAGGGTCTGTGTGTTTTTCTGTTATAGAGGAAGAGAGTAATTATTGTTATGAGGATCAGTGCGGTATTTATATTCCTGTAATTTTTCATCTTTGTTAATCAGCATAGAATAGATAGTCTCTAAGAGGAATGGCAGATAAAGATGTTGTATGTTATAATCTTATAAAATGATGAAAAGTGTAGGAATGGCAGAAGAAAAATTAAATGTGTTATATACCATTGACGATAAAGAATTTCCATCAATGGATTATATAAATGTACTTGAAAAAATGGAAAGGTTATAGAACGCCCAGACCATATTTGGAGTCAATGATGTGAAGTACATCATCCGCTACGATGAGGCAGTCCCCCGTTCCAAAGCCATCCGGTACCCATCTGGAAAAATCAAGTCTTTGTTCTACAAGCACCAGAGGATCTTTACAGAGTTTCTTTGCTTCTTCGAACTGTTCTATGACGAAGTTGCAGTATTCCTCTGTGCAGTTTTCCATCTCCACATCGTAGTAATCCAAATCTGCAGTCGGATCACGCCCGGATTTTCCAAGAGCTTTCAGAACTTTGTATTCACAGAGTTTATGTGCATCTGTTCCCTGCTGTGCATAAGGACTTGCCCGATCCCTGATCTCAGCACATAACCTTACGGATGGTGGGCAGTTCAATCACTGCTTACTTGAGGGAGCGGAGAGCAATGCGTGTTTAGGCATTGCCGATCACCTCCAAAGCTGCGATCACTTCCGGGTATTTATCAGCAGGAACTCCGGTCAGAGTACCATCGGAAGAAAAGGTTGCTACGATCTTCTTCACATCCGCTTTATACTTTCCGGCATCTGCCTTGGCCTTCTGAGCCAGTCTTGCTCTGACATCTTCTTTGGTATAAGTGATGGTTTCGGATTCCTTTTCAGGAGAAACTTCCTGCGCCGCCTCAGATACTTTTTCTGCTTTGACTGTTTTTTACTTTTTCGCTGGAGCTTTCGGCTGTGTCACGTCTTCTGTGGAAGAGTAGATTTCACTAAGCCGTGTGAAGCTGTCAGCAATGGTCTTAAATAACTTCGCCAATTCTTTTTCCTTCATCGTCTTTTGCCTCCTTTGACATATGGTTGACTGCGTTTTTCTTTGCAAGCTGTCTGGTAATGACACTGATTGCAATCAGCACATCTGAGATTTCCTTATCAAGTTCTGCATCGCTGATTATGGCAGCATCTGTTTCTGTAACATTTCCCATCGTTTACACCGCCTTTCTGAAAGACTTTTCCTTTCACTATCCCATGGACACAAAATCCCAAAAAGGGCGGGAGAAAAATTTAAAGTGGTCGGATTGGATTTTTACATTTATATAGAAGAAACCCGCTCAAAGGAAAAAAATTAAAAAAAGTGCCGCCCAATTCGCAGATTCCTGTCCATGGGATAGTGAAGAGATAAATACACATCTCTACCATTTAACGAAAGGAGCTATTCTTATGGGAGTAGGTTATAGAAACCAGGAAGGCTATGCCGATCCGGTGCCATATCTGGCAATCTCCAATATGAATGTCCAATATTACCCCTCATGTTTGCAGACATGCAGGAACAAGAGTGCTGCCGATAACAGAAGATGTGGCAGAAATGTTTCGAGCAATCATCGAAGACAGGAATGCTCCTAAAGTGGAAAAATCCATTGATGGCTACAGTGGATTCCTTTTCTACGATGACAATGGAATGCCACTTGTGGCAATGCACTGGCAGCACCGATTCAACCACATGGTCGGCAGATACAATGATATCTATCGGGTGCAGATGCCTAATATCACACCTCATGTATGCCGACACACCTATTGCAGCAATATGGCAAAATCAGGAATGAATCCAAAGACGTTACAGTACCTCATGGGGCATTCGGATATAAGTGTTACAATGAATGTGTACACGCATATCAGTTTTGATGATGCTGAGGAAGAATTGAAACGTATGGAAGAGTTAGGAAGGCGCAGGCGGAGGTTGAGCAGAAGAAGGAGAAACCGATGTCGCAGAAAGTGTTTAAAGTTGTATAATATGGAAATGGGATGACGCTCTGGTATAGACTGGGGCGTTATTTTTGTGGAAAAAAGTAGGTTCAGAGGATATAATATAATCAGGGTGATTTAGGAAGATGGGAAAAGCGGTTTTGATTTCATATGAAAGGAATGGTTGTGAAATGTATTACGATGAAAAAACAGCGGAGAAGCCAGAAAAATGGCCTGCGAATGCTCGTGAACAGATTTTAGATACATTATGTGAATGTGTAGAAGAATTTAGGAAAAATCCGTCTTATAAGACAAGAGAAGTCCTTTTGTCTTTAACGTGTGAGCATGATTTGAATTTGAATGAGAATTCTGGATTGGTTCGTGTAACCGAGTATGAAGTTGGGATACTGAATTTTCTCTATTTAGTTGGTAATGCATATCAAATATCTTCATTAAAAACATATATATACAATATTATAACGCAGGTAACTAGATTACAGAAAATTACTTCTTGGTTTAATCCTGTGATTAATTGTGATGAAGAAAATACATATCGTGTAATACCATATGAACAGGGGCTTATGTTCCCACTGAGATTGTATCACATAGCGTATCAAAAGTTCACAATAGAAAAGAATAAGTCATTTGCAGAACAATTAATAGAAATTGTAGAGGAAACGTTAAAAAGCTGCCAAACGGAAGAAGAGATTGATACCTTGACTCATTCATATACATCTATGTTACTGGATATTAGTAATATGCATGGAAGTAAAAGAGAAAAGTTATGGGAATTTACAAGAGAAGAATTATACAAATTATTAGCAATAGAAGCAAAACTACTTAGAATGAATAAGCAGCCTGCAAACATTCGACCAGTTAAGGGTGTGCTTATGATGATGATAAGCAATTTCATTTTAAAATCGAGAAATGGGTATAACAATGATTATATTTGTAAATATCTGCCAATAGAAGTTGCAAAGAGTAGTATTAGTAATCATCAAATTTGGATGAAGAAAACAGAGCTGCTTAATGATGAGCGAGAGAAAAAAGTTATTCCAGAATTGTTTGAAGATATGTCATGGATTCATTATGACTGGATAAAAGACATTGATTTTTCTGAGACACGAAACTATTATGTGTCATGTTTCAGTAAGTCAATAAATAATAGCCATATGCAAGACGGTTATGGAGAATGTTTGTATGGATATAAAAATGATAGAATTGTGGACCTGATTGGACCTATTGGATTATATACATTGACAAAAAAGGCTGACGCTGACGCAGATTTGCCAGATACTATGAAAAGACCATATATAGCTCAAGTAATAACATTTGATGTTTTATATGACATTGAAGAAGCAAAGACGGAATTACAATACTTATTTAGCGTTATAGACATGTTTGATTTATCTGACAATAATAAGAAAATGTTTTTACAGGAGATATTGCAATATTGGATTCTTTCTGTTAAAGATAGCAAATGGAAAGCTGAAAGAGAAAGAAGATATGTTATTTTTTTATATGACGATTATGAATATATTGAAACAGAATTGGATGATACATTCTTGAAAGTTAAAACATCACTTTTTATTACGCCTGATTTTATTATAGGGAAAAATCCTAGCAAATGGGAAATAATGCGACAACTTGCGGCAAAAAGAAAAGCATTGTTTAGTAAAGAATATCTGTTTTGTGAAAATTGTTTAATGCAAGATCATGATGTGGCAATACATGAGAAACCAGAAAAATGTCCGATATGTGGTTCTAAAAATATAAGGATGATATATCACGAGAATGCTTAGTAGTAAGAAGCTTCATTTTACTACCAATTTTACTACTAACAGGTAGTAGCAACGTGTTCAATCTTACTCTGATTTGCCACAATCTGTAATTTCAGAGCATTTAATAAAACACCCGAAAACCCTAGCAAAGCAGGGCGTTTCAGGGCAAAACAAGGAGAAATAAAACAATGATTAAAGTACTTTTTATTTGCCACGGCAGGATTTTCTGTTCAGAATGAAAAGTCTCAAATCGTCTTAAATACTTCTATAAATAGCATTTCTTGTGTAAGTGCAAAATAATTCGACGGATTGTGTTGCCCTAAAAAATATCCCATAATAATCAATAGAGAATGCAAGCATTTTACTTCATCTTTTCTTGCTAGAAATGATAGATGCGAGCATTTTACTCTATTAAAGTTATGGAGGTGTGCTCATGAGAAGCAAAAGAATACCTGCCGAAGAACAATACCGTCTCATCATGGAATGCCGTCAAAGTGGATTGACAGATCATCAATGGTGTGTGGAACATGATATCAAGCCAGGAACTTTTTACAACTGGGTAAAA
>NZ_QUHY01000027.1:0-40942 GCF_003479865.1 Blautia sp. AM47-4 | reverse complement strand
CTTCATCCAAAAGGATGTATATGCGCGAGTGGCTCAGGGGTGGAGTACAACCTTGCCAAGGTTGGGGTCGCGGGTTCGAATCCCGTCTCGCGCTCTTTTTATTACCGAAATTTCTTCACAGGAATTTCGGTTTTTTGTTTTTCCAAAAACTTTTTTACCAAAGAAAGGAATTCTTATGATTCAGGACATTGCTCCGCATAAATATTATGTAGATTACCAGCCTTCTGTTCCGAACGATACGGATCTTGTTTTAATTTACGGTCATCATACAATTCTGTGCAATTTCGAAGATCCCGAGATCTGCTACCCTTCCATTGCGGAAATTGCAGCTGTTTTTCCGGAGATTAAAGAAAAGGCAAAATTTCTGTTCCGCATTGATGAGACGGACTATTATGAACTGCGCAGTCCGCAGCTTCCGGAATTTGGCATCTGGAAATACGAAAATACACTAATTCTTCGCAGCGCCGTTCCGGGATGGCTCGGGTTTGCCGGTATCACCGGTTACCAGATCCACACCTGGTACACCGACCACACCTACTGCGGCCGCTGCGGAACGAAGATGCATGCGCCTGGAAATGAACGCGCGATGCAGTGCCCTTCCTGCGGCGCGCTCTCCTATCCGGTCATCTGCCCGAGCGTCATCGTTGCCATCACCGACGGTGACCGCCTGCTGCTCACGAAGTACGCACCTTCCCACAGCAGCCACCGCCAGTACGCCCTCGTGGCCGGCTATACCGAGGTCGGTGAGACGCTGGAACAGACGGTGCACCGTGAAGTCATGGAAGAAGTCGGATTAAAGGTCAAAAATCTGAGATACTATAAGAGTCAGCCGTGGTCCTTCAGCGGCTCGCTGCTCGCCGGATTTTACTGCGATGTGGACGGCGATCCGTCCATTACCCTCGACCGCGAGGAACTCTCCGTTGCCGAATGGTTTGACCGCGATTCTCTTCCGGAGACGCCGAACCTCATCAGTCTGACCGGTGAAATGATCGAATGCTTCCGCCAGGGAAAAGAACCGAAATAAAAAATAAGAAATCATTTTGTGACTTAGTCACAGAACTTCCCGTTCTGCTGTGGTATTCTACAGTCACAACAGAAAAACACTTACCGGGAAATAAAAAATCCCGTTTTAAAAAAGGAGGACTTCTATTATGTCATTAATTCATGTTACATCCGAAAACTTTGAAAAAGCTCTGCAGGCAGCACCTGGCGTTGCCGTTGTTGATTTCTTTGCTACCTGGTGCGGACCGTGCAAAATGCTCGCCCCGGTCATCGAAGAGGCAGCTGAGGATATGCCGGAGATCCAGTTCTACAAAGTAGACGTTGACGAAGCACCGGAGCTGGCAAGATCCTTTAAAGTCATGAGCGTTCCGACCCTCGCTTTCTTCAAAAACGGCGAACTCGTAAAGAAAAACGTCGGCGCCGTTTCCTATGAGGAGCTGGAAGAACTGATTAACTCTGTAAAATAAACAGCGTAATATTGGAAATGCAAGAAAAAACGTATCGGCACAAAAACCGATACGTTTTTTCTTGCATTTCTTTCCGTTCTTTTCTATCATGGAAGAAACGGCTGCTGCCGTAGTTTACAAAAGAACGTTCTTCTTCCGAAAGGAGTTTTATTTATGTCATCTTTTCTGGAATCCTGTTTTCAGGAGCATTATCCATTTTATTCAAAGCTTACCGCCGATGAACAGCAGACACTCGTGCTCTCTTCCGTCCTGACGACGTATCAGCGCGGCGATTTTCTCTACAGCTGTGACGATGACTGTCTCGGCGTTCTGCTTGTCCTCTCCGGCAAGCTCCGCATCTTTATCCAGTCCGGCGAGCAGCGGGAAATTACCCTGTTTACCACCGGTCCCGGCGAAGTCTGCACGCTGTCTGCCTCCTGTGCGATGCAGGAAATCAGCTTTGATATTCTGATTGAGGCCGAGGAGGAGACGAAAGTTCTCATCACTCCGGCCAGCACGTTCCGCAGACTGTTGAATCAGAATATTTACGTTGAAAACTACATTTACCGGGAAACAACGGAGCATTTTTCCGAAGTCATGTGGGCGATGGGCCAGCTCCTCTTTACGCGGCTTGACCAGCGCCTTGCCGGATATCTCGAGGATGAACGCATCCGCACCGGTTCCCCGGTGCTCTCCACCACGCACGAACAGATCGCGCGGAACCTCGGCAGTGCCAGAGAGGTCGTTTCCCGCACCTTAAAGTCGTTCGAGAAAGACGGCATCGTCGCACTCTCCCGCGGCACGGTCACGATTCTCGATGTCAAAAAGCTCCGCGGCATCTGCCGGATGCGCCGATAGTTCTTCTACGCGCGCAGACATTTTCCCACAGGCTCTGCCCTGCCGCTCGAGAAAATATTTTTCAAAAGCGTTCTAACGGCACTCCATCTTAATTTCAATCTCATTTCCTTCCACGGCCACCTTCGCATAACTTCCGACGATCAGCGGCATCGCCGGATGAAGGTGTCCGATGTCGAGATCCATCACGATCGGCACGTTGTATTTTCCAAGCAGATCCGTCACGGCGCGGTACTGGTCGAGTTCCCCGAATTTCTGTCCGAACTGCAGCGGGCGGCCAATCAAAAAGCCTTTCACATATTGGAACCAGCCGGCGTGCTCCATCTGCCAGATTGCGCGGCGGATCGCAAAGACGTTCAGATCGCACGCTTCCAGAAACCAGACAAAACCGTCCTCTTTATATTTTTCCACAAAATCAACCGTTCCGTCGTACTTCGTTCCAAGAATATTGACGAGACAGTCGAGACAGCCGCCGATGAGCCGTCCCTCAAATGCACTGTCCGCATCCGGGAAGCGGCGCAGAACGCGCGGTTCTGTAATCTGGTACGGCAGATACGGATTTTCCTCGCTTCTGCCCTTCGCATCGTCTCTTTCCCATCCCTCATAGCCGCGGACGGTACGCACTTCTCCCGTCAGTACGCCAAACGCATCCGCTACGGATTTATGCCACGGCTCCATGCCGAAATCACTCGCACACGGACCGTAAACAGCCGCCGTATCGCAGATGGTCGGCAGAAGATACATAAAATGCGTATTGTCAGAATAGCCGAGATACCATTTCGCCGGTGCCTTTCTGATCTTTTCAAAATCCACGTAATCGAGATCCTCGCACATCAGCTCTCCGCCGCCGCAGGAAATCAGACAGTCATTCTTCTCACTGACATAATATTCCGTCAGCTCTTTTCCGCACTCCTCCGGTGCCGCGCTGATTCCGATGCCGTGCTCTGCATAGCAGTTTGGCCCAAGATCCAGCTGATATCCCATCTCTTTCCATTTTTTCTGTGCATTTGCAAACGCGGACTTGTATGGCTCTGTTGTGCATCCAAACGATGGTGCCACAAAGCCGATCGTTCCGCCCTTTTTCAGATTTTCCGGAAACCTCATGTCGCATCCTCCTTTATCCTAATTCTTCTGCCTCCAGATTCTTATACTGCGTCAGCTCATCCCCGAAGATCAGCTCTCCGTCGTTCTGCGCAAAGTACAGCTCCTCTTCTTTTTCCAGTTTTGCCTTTCCGTTCGTCCCCTCGGTAATCTCCGCGCAGAGACGGTCCACCTCCGTTTTCGGAACGAGAACGCGGATTTTCACCTGATCGGTGTACTCGGATTCCAGAATCGGAATCCCCCGCTGGCCGAGCAGATACTGGATTTTACCGATGCCGTTGTAATCCGTCTCAATCAACAGCCGCACGCCGCAGATCTCGTCAATCAGAACACTGTTTGCCAGCCCCTCCTGCACCGCCTGCGAGTACGCGCGCACCAGGCCGCCCGTTCCCAGCAGCGTACCGCCGAAATACCGCGTCACCACAACAAGCACATTGCGGAGGCCTGCTCCCTGTACCACATCGAGCATCGGCCGCCCTGCCGTGCCGGAAGGCTCCCCGTCGTCGCTGCAGCGCACCGTCTCCTGATTTTCTCCAATAATATACACAAAACAGTTATGCCGCGCATCCCAGTATTTTTTCCGCAGAGCTTCCAGGCAGGAAAGTGCCTCCTCCTCAGATTCCACCAGACGCACCGTCGCAATAAAACGTGATTTCTTCTCCACGATTTCCCCGGTTCCACCCCGGTAAACCGTCCGAAACTGATCGATCATATGTCCTTACTCCTTCACCCAAATATGTACCTATCTTACCATATCATTTCTGAAAAATCAGCATTCTTTTCAGAAATACTTTTATTCCAGCCCTTTGTTTGGTATAATAAAAATAAGTATACCCTGCTTTTTGCAGGGCAGGAACACCATTGATTACTGAACTGAATCAGTTTTGCAGGAACATGACATAAGGAGGATTTTCTATATGCACTTTGGAAAAAGTCATCTGGAAGACAAACGTGAAGATCTGCGGTCCCATTACGGAAAGATTGAAAAGACGGCCGGCGTGACGGCGCTGCGCATCGCGTTCTGTCTTCTTCTTGTCGTTCTCGTCTGCGGTGCCGGGCTTGTGATCGGCGCTGTCCGCGGCGTGATTGACAGTGCCCCTGATATCTCGGAGGCAAATATCATGCCGCTCGGCAACGCGTCGTTTATCTACGATGCTGACGGCAACCAGGTACAGAAGCTGACCGGGGCTCAGGGAAACCGTGTCTCGATTTCGATTGAGGAGATTCCGCTCGATATGCAGCACGCGATCGTCGCGGTTGAGGATGCCCGTTTTTATGAGCACAACGGCATCGATCCGAGCGGTATCATCCGTGCTTTCGTTGTCGGCGTCAGCCACGGCTTTCATTTTACCGAGGGCGCCAGCACGATCACACAGCAGCTCTTAAAAAACAATGTTTTCACTGACTGGATGGAAGAGACGCGGATGCAGAGCTTCAAGCGGAAGATCCAGGAACAGTACCTGGCGCTGAAGCTGGAAAAAACACTGACCGCAGAGGGTGAAAACGCCAAAGACGTTATTCTGGAAAATTATCTGAATACGATCAACTTAGGTTCCGGCTGCTACGGTGTCCAGACGGCAGCGCAGACGTATTTCGGAAAGGATGCAAAAGATCTGACGCTCTCTGAATGCGCCGTTCTTGCCGCAATTCCAAAGGCGCCGACGGCATATAATCCGAAAAACCACCCGGAGAAAAACCAGCAGCGCCGCGACAAGATCCTGAACAACATGAAAGAGCAGGGCTACATCACCGAAGAAGAATACACCATTGCCATGAACGACAATGTTTACGACCGCATCGCCATGCACACGCAGTCCCAGGCGGAGAGCGCGCCGTACTCCTACTTTATCGATGAAGTCATCACCAACCTGATCAACGATCTGATGGTACAGAAAGGCTACACCGAAGTGCAGGCAAAGAACGTTGTCTACAGCGGCGGCCTCAAAATCTATACCACACAGGATTCCTACATGCAGTCGATTCTCGATACGGAATTCCAGAATCCGGAGAACTTCCCGGCGAACACGCAGATCGGTCTCGACTGGGCGCTCACCGTAGAGCAGGCAGACGGCGAGGTACAGAACTACAGCAAAGAGATGCTGCAGCTCTACTTCCGCAACAGCGATCCGAATTTCGATCTGCTCTTTGACTCCCAGGAGGAGGCACAGAGCTATATCGACCAGTACAAAGCCGCTATCATGCAGGAGGGCGATACGATTGTTGCCGAGCGCAGCAGCTTCACCCCGCAGCCGCAGGCGTGCATGACCGTTATGGACCAGCGCACCGGTTACGTGAAAGCCATCGTCGGCGGACGCGGCGAAAAAACAGCAAGTCTTACCTTCAACCGCGCAACCGATAATTATTCCCAGCCGGGTTCCACGTTCAAGATTCTTTCCGCGTACGGACCGGCGCTCGACCTTGGAAAGATTACACTCGCTACGGTAATTAAGGATGAGCCGTTCAACTACAGTGACGGCACACCGCTGCAGAACTCGGATCTTACTTACCATGGTGATGTTACCGTCCGCCAGGCGATCATCAATTCCATCAATATCCCGGCCGTCAAGGTACTGACCGAGCTTACGCCGAAGGTCGGCTTTGATTATCTGAAGAAGCTTGGTTTTTCCAAACTCTCCGAGGAATACGATGTGATCCAGCCGCTGGCTCTCGGCGGTATCACCTACGGTGTCAGTGATCTCGAACTGACGGCAGCCTACGCGGCAATCGCAGACGGCGGCCAGTACCGCAAGCCGGTGTTCTACACAAAGGTTACCGACAGCAAGGGAAATGTTTTAATTGACAACACAGAAAACAAGGCAACGCAGGTCTTCAAGGCAAGCACTGCCTCCCTCCTCACCAATGTCATGGAGGATGTTCTGGAAAAAGGTACCGGTGTTGCCGCCCGCCTCGACAATATGCACGCAGCCGGAAAAACCGGTACGACGAATGAGGCCAAGGATCTCGTCTTTGCAGGCTTTACACCATATTATACCGCTGCCATCTGGGCAACGTATGATACACACGCGGAGTTTCCGGAGAGCGACCGTGAATTCCACAAACGTCTCTGGGCAAAGGTCATGAATGAAATCCACGAGGCCTTGCCGATATGGATTTCGAAACTTCCGCAACAGTACAGGAGGCAACGATCTGTACGAAGACCGGCCTGCTCGCCCGCTCAAGCTGCCCGTCCATCACCGAATACTTTGCGGTATCCGATCTGCCGACCGAGCGTTGCAAGGGCCACTACACCGCGCCGGCCTCAACACCGACGCCGACCAGAACCCCTTCTGCAGCATCAACTCCGCAGGCAACCCCGACACCGACGGAGGCACCGCAGGAAACTCCGGCTCCGCCCGAAACACCTGCCGATCCGCCTTCTAATACACCGGAGACTCCTGACACACCGGAGACTCCTGACACACCGGAGACCCCTGATGCACCGTCAGAACCGGATACCCCGGCGGAGATATCGGAAGTACAGCCGCAGTCCGAAGAGAGCGGCTCTTCCGAATAACTTTTTCAGTCAGTCTATACACAAAAAACCGGCCCTCTGGCATATGCCAGCAGGACCGGTTTTTCTATACTTCTTTTTCCATCTGAATCAATTAGTCAATCAGCATTTTTGCTGCGCCGTAGATACCAGCATCGTTTCCAAGGGAAGCGAGTACGATCGGGGTATCTTTGCATGCGATGAATGCTGCTTCACGGTAGTATTTAGCTACGCCGTCGATCAGGATCTGGCCTGCTTTGGATACACCGCCGCCGACTACGATAACTTCCGGGTCAACAACGCATGCGAATACTGCAAGTGCTCTTCCGAGGTACTCGGAGAACTCCTGAACGATTGCTTCTGCTGCTGCATCGCCTTCTTTTAATGCATCAAAGACAGCTTTTGCACTGATGGACTCTCCTCTTTCTCTTAAAGAAGACGGAGTATCATGGGATGCCAGATATTTCTTTGCCAGACGAACGATACCGGTTGCAGATGTCATCTGCTCGAGGCATCCGTGGTTTCCGCAGTTGCAGACCGCTTCTTCTTCCGGCTCAACACATGCATGACCAACCTCGCCGCCTGCGCCGTGAGCACCTGCTACGATCTTGCCGTCCACGATGATTCCGCCGCCGACACCGGTTCCAAGGGTAACCATAACCAGGTTCTTGCTTCCCTTTCCGCCGCCTGCCCACATCTCACCGAGAGCTGCTGCGTTTGCGTCGTTTGCTGCTTTTACTGCCATTCCGCCGAGTTCGTCGGAAAGCTCTTTTACGATATTTTTATATCCCCAGTTCAGGTTGACTGCGATGGAAAGCTCACCTTTGTCATTAACCGGGCCAGGTACGTCAATGCCGACACCGGCAACATCATCTGCTGCGATACCCTTCTCAGCCATTTTTGCTTTTACGCTTTTTGCGATATCCGGCAGAATTTCGCTTCCGCCGTTTTCGGTGCGGGTCGGGATTTCCCATTTTTCCAACAGAGTTCCGTCTGTCTGGAACATTCCGCATTTCACTGAAGTACCCCCAACATCGATTCCAAATACATAGTTTGCCATTTTCTTACTTCTCCTCTCTTTTTTTCACTAAGTTAGCCTGTACACGGCGGTACAGCTCCTGTGCGGCATTGTAGCCCATCTTCTTCTGTCTGTGGTTGACAGCAGCGGTTTCTACGATGATCGCCAGGTTACGGCCCGGACGGATCGGAAGGGAATGGCAGACAACCTTGTTTCCAAGGAACTCAATATACTCTTCTTCCAGGCCCAGACGGTCGTATTCTTTCTCTTTGTCCCACTCTTCAAGCTTGATAACAAGGTCGATAGACTGGGTATCCTTTACGCTCTCGACACCAAACAGCGTCTTGACGTCGATGATACCGATACCGCGCAGCTCGATAAAGTGACGCGTGATATCCGGTGCCGTTCCGACCAGCGTAATGTCGCTGACACGGCTGATTTCAACCACATCATCGCTGACGAGACGATGGCCTCGTTTGATCAGCTCCAGTGCAGCCTCGCTCTTTCCGATTCCGCTCTCGCCCATGATCAGAACGCCCTCGCCGAATACATCGACCAGCACGCCGTGGATGGAGATCATCGGGGCAAGCTGGACATTCAGCCAGCGGATGATTTCAGCCATGAAAACGGAAGTCGATTTGTCTACCGCAAAGGCCGGTACCTGATAACGATTGCACAGCTCCAGAATTTCCGGTCCCGGAATCATCTTCGTGGTGAAAATGACACATGGGATCTTGCGGCTTACAAACTCTTCAAACGCGCGGACGCGCTCGCTCTCTTCAAGATGCTGCAGATACGTGAACTCTACATAACCTATGATCTGCACACGCTCATTGGCAAAATGCTCATAGTAACCGGTCAGCTGCAGTGCAGGACGGTTGATATCCGGTGTGGCAATGACAAGATCTGTCATATCAACCTCTGGTGTCAGGTTGCGGAGATCCATTTCCTCCACCATTTTGGTCATTTCAATTTCTTTCATTTTCCTGTCCTCCGACTTCATTCGACGTCTTTTTAAATCCGTCTCTTCTATGATTTTAGCACAATAAAGCATCACGGGCAACCTAGAAATTTAACTATTTTGACGAATCCTCATTTTCCTCCTGTGCAAGTGCGTGAAAGAATGTGTAGACCTGCTCCGCCGCCTTTTTATTCATGCCCGGAAGTCCGGAAAGTTCTTCCACGGTTGCCGCCTTGATATCATCAATTCCCTGAAAGTGGCGCATCAGTTCTTTCCTTCTTGTCGGCCCGATGCCCGGGATGTCGTCGAGAATCGAGTGGACCTGACCCTTGCTCCGCAGCAGGCGGTGGTATTCGATTGCAAAGCGGTGCGCCTCGTCCTGCACGCGTGTGATCAGTTTGAAGCCCTCGCTGTTCCGGTCGATCGGGATTTCCACGTTTCGGAAATACAGCCCCCTCGTGCGGTGCTTGTCGTCCTTTACCATACCGCAGACCGGAATCGCAAGATCCATTTCTTCAAGCACCTCAAGCGCAATGTTAACCTGGCCGCGTCCGCCGTCCATCATGATCAGGTCCGGCAGCCGCTCGAAACCGCTGTCCTCCTGGATGCCGCGCAGAAAACGGCGGCTTAAGACCTCTTTCATACTGGCGTAATCGTTCGGTCCCTCGACGGATTTGATCTTGAATTTTCGGTAATCGGCGCGCTTTGGCTTTCCTTTCTCGTAGACGATCATTGAGCCGACCGACTGGAAACCGCTGATATTGGAGATATCGTACGCCTCGATGCGGTCGATCGACGGTAGGTTCAGCCATCTGGCGATCTCTTTTACGGCACCGACCGTCCGACCCTCTTCCCGCTTGATCCGCTCGCGGTCCTGGTCGAGAACGATCTGTGCGTTCCGCTCTGCCAGTTCCACCATTTTTTCCTTGCTGCCCTTTTTCGGCACGCGGATGCGGACCTTCTGGCCCCGTTTGCTGCTTAAATACTCTTCCATCAGCTCCTGCTCGGCAATCTCCTCGGAAATCATGATTTCCCGCGGGATGAACGGCGTGCCGGAATAGAACTGTTTCATAAACGTGAGCAGCACCTCGCTTTTCTGCTCCTCCTCGCCAATCCGCAGATAATAATGCTCCCGCCCGATCAGCTTTCCGTTCCGGATAAAGAAGACCTGCGCCACCGCATCCTCTTTGTCCATCGCAAGCGCAATGACATCCTTGTCCTCGCCGTCACTGTTCGTAATCTTCTGCCGCTCGCCGATCCTGCGCACGCTGTCGATCAGATCACGGTACTCCGCCGCCTGCTCGAACCGCATCTCCTCAGCCGCCTCCGTCATTTTTCCAGTCAGCTCTTTGATCATGTCATTGTAATTTCCATTCAGAAAACTGATCGCCTTTTTGATCTGCTCGCCGTACTCTTCTTTGGAAATGTATCCCTGGCACGGCGCCTTACACTGGTGGATGTGATAGTAAAGACACGGGCGGTCCTTGCCGATCTCCTTTGGCAGGCTCTTATTGCAGGAACGGATATCGTACAGCTTCCGCAACAGTTCGATCGTATCTTTCACAGCTCCGGCGCTCGTGTACGGGCCGAAATATTTCGCCTTGTCCTTCTTCATCTGATGGGAAAACAGAATGCGTGGAAAATCCTCGTTCACGGTCACCTTAATGTACGGGTACGCCTTGTCATCTTTCAGCATCGTATTGTATTTCGGACGGTGCTCTTTGATAAGGTTGCACTCCAGCACGAGCGCCTCCAGTTCGGAATCCGTCACAATATACTCAAAACGGGCGATATGCGTGACCATCCGCTCAATCTTCGGCCCTTTGTTGCGGCTCGTCTGGAAATACTGGCGGACACGGTTTTTCAGCGAAATCGCCTTTCCTACGTAGATAATTGTATCGTCCGCGTCGTGCATCAGATAGACGCCGGGTTTCCCCGGCAGTTTTTTCAGTTCTTCCTGGATATCAAACGCCATATGACCCTCCTCTTTTTGGGACTGTAATGTTGAAAATGCCCAGCGTGCAGAGATCGTTTTCTCTGCTCCCGCCGGGCCTTTTCGCTTTCTTTTTATACTTCTGGATTTTCAACCGCTTCTTCCGCGTTTCCATTCCGTTTTGCAATCACCTGATGAAAAATCTCCATAAATTCTTTTCCGGTGATCGTCTCTTTCTGGATCAGGTAAGCTGCGATTTCATCCATCGCATCGCGGTTAGCTGCCAGAAGTTCTTTTGCCTGCTCATACGACTCTTTCAGGATCTTCATGACCTCGTGGTCGATTTCGGTTGCTGTGGCATCGCCGCAGTTTAAGACCATTCTTCCGTCGAGGTACTGATTCTGCTGGGTCGCAAGACCGATCAAACCGAATTTCTCCGACATACCGTACTGCGTGATCATCGCGCGGACAATCTTCGTCGCTTTCTCGATATCATTCGAAGCTCCCGTTGTCACGTTGCCGAATACGATCTCCTCTGCCGCTCTTCCACCGAGGCATTCGACGATCATCGCCTCGAGTTCGCTCTTCGTGTTGAGGTATTTCTCCTCCTCCGGCACCTGCATGACGTAGCCGAGCGCACCCATCGTACGCGGCACAATCGTGATTTTCTGTACCGGCTCGGAATCCTTCTGCAGTGCAGTAACAAGTGCGTGGCCTACCTCGTGGTAGGAAACGATCTTTCGCTCTTCCTGGCTTAAGATGCGGTCCTTCTTCTCTTTTCCGACGAGGACAACCTCGACTGCCTCGAGAAGATCCTTCTGGGAAACGGCTTTTCTTCCGTTCTTGACCGCAAGAATCGCTGCCTCGTTGATCATATTTGCAAGATCAGAACCAACGGCTCCCGATGTCGCAAGTGCGATGCCGTCGAGATCAACCGTCTCATCGAGCGATACGTTCTTGGCGTGTACTTTCAGGATTTCCACACGGCCTTTCAGGTCCGGTCTTTCTACGATAATCCGGCGGTCAAAACGGCCTGGACGCAGCAGCGCCGGGTCAAGAACCTCCGGGCGGTTTGTGGCCGCAAGGATCAGAATACCCTTGGAGCTGTCGAATCCGTCCATCTCGGCGAGGAGCTGGTTTAACGTCTGCTCCCGCTCGTCGTTGCTGTTGTAGCTGTTGTCACGGCTCTTTCCGATCGCATCGATCTCATCGATAAAGATGATGCACGGTGCGTTTTTCTTTGCTTCCTCAAACAGGTCACGCACACGCGATGCACCGACACCGACGAACATCTCGACAAATTCCGAAGCGGACATCGAGAAAAACGGTACGTGCGCCTCACCGGCTACGGCTTTGGCAAGCAGTGTTTTTCCGGTTCCAGGAGGGCCTACAAGAAGCGCTCCTTTCGGAAGTTTTGCACCGATTGTCGTGTATTTTCCAGGGTTATGCAGGAAATCCACAACCTCCTGGAGCGATTCTTTTGCCTCGTCCTGTCCCGCAACATCGCGGAATGTCACGCCGGTTTCTTTCTGTACGTAGGCCTTTGCTCTGCTCTTTCCTACGCCCATGACTCCGCCGCCTTTGTTCATGCTGCGCATCACCCATACCATGACAGCGACAAGCATCACAACCGGCAGAATGACGGTCAGCAATGTGTAAATGATCGTTCCGGTAGAATCCGGCGGATCTTTGTGGTACGTAATGCCTTTCTCCTGTAACAGATCGACCAGCTCCTGCTCATCTCCCATCATCGTTACCTGATAGGTGATTCCCTCCGATTTCTGGTCTTTCGGCGTTACGGTCAGTGTTCCCGATTTCAAGACAACTTCCTGCACTTCATCGTTGTTTACCATGTCCAGGAATTTGCTATAGTCAAGATCCTCGGAAGTAATTCCCCCAAGGGCATTGTTCAGAAGTCCCATCACCATCAGGCTGACGAGGAGGCAGATCAGGATAATGAGTATCGTCTGTCTGTTTTTCGGTCCTCCCCCGGAGCCTTTTTCTGGTTCCCGGTTCTGATTTTTTCTATCGTCCATGCTTTTCCTCCTTGTATGTCAAACCGCCCCTCTTTTTTTACGGACACTTTAACTCTTACATTATATCGGATTCCCTCTTAATTAGCAAGCCGGACTTTGTGAAAAAAGACTGAATTTATCTATACAAAAACGGCCCGCCGACACTCTTTCAAGTATCGGCGGACCGCCAGATAACGCTCACATTACATTAGTCGTTATATCCGTTCGGATTCTTCTGCTGCCAGTTCCAGGAATCGGCACACATCTCCTCGATGCCGTACTCAGCCTCCCAGCCAAGCTCCTCTTTTGCTTTGTCGCATTTGGAGTAGCAGGTTGCGATATCACCATCACGGCGCGGTTTGATTTCGTATTTCAGCGGATGGCCGCATGCTTTCTCGAATGCGTGGATCACATCGAGTACGCTGTAGCCTTTGCCGGTTCCGAGGTTGTAAATGGAAACGCCCTCGTTGTCAGCCAGTTTCTGGATGGCTTTTACATGGCCGCGTGCCAGGTCAACAACATGGATGTAATCGCGGACACCAGTTCCGTCCGGAGTATCGTAGTCATCACCGAAAACGCCGATGCACTCGAGTTTTCCGATGGCAACCTGTGCGACATACGGAAGCAGGTTGTTCGGGATGCCCTTCGGATCCTCTCCGATAAGGCCGCTCTTATGCGCTCCGATCGGGTTGAAGTAACGAAGCAGGATAACATTCCATTCCGGATCTGCGGTGTGGATGTCGGTCAGAACCTGCTCGAGCATGCTTTTTGTCCAGCCGTATGGGTTGGTCGGGGTTCCCTTCGGGCACTCCTCGGTGATCGGAATCTGTGCCGGATTGCCGTATACGGTTGCAGAAGAACTGAAGATGATGTTCTTTACGCCATGGTTTCTCATCTCATCGCAGAGAATCAGGGTTCCGGTCATGTTGTTGTGATAATATTCAATCGGTTTATGTACGGACTCGCCGACTGCTTTTAAGCCTGCGAAATGGATGACAGCGTCAATTTTCTCGTTGTCGAAAATTTTCTTTACGCCTTCGCGGTCCAGCATATCGGTTTTGTAGAAGGTTACTTTCTTTCCGGTAATCTGTTCTACACGCTCGATGGCTTTCTCGCTTGCATTGTAAAGGTTGTCCATGACAACAACGTCATAGCCTGCGTTCAGCAGTTCCACACAGGTGTGGCTTCCAATATAGCCTGCACCGCCAGTAACTAAGATTTTCATTTTGGTATCCTCCATGTTTTCCTTCGCTGCTGCTTTTTTGCCGCAGCGGGTTAATTGAAGCATTTAGTTTATTCTACAACGTTTCCATGAATTTTGCAAATGCACTTCTGCCTTCCTCGGTGCACTTGTAAACGCCGGCATCCTCGAGTACGCCGACAAAGACTTTTCCGACTTCCTCTTTCAGGATATCCATCACATTTTCGCTGTTCAGCTCCGGATGGCGCGGCAGGAATTCGTCTACCCAGTCGGCATGTTTCTCCAGCTCTGCGACAGCGCGGACATCTTTTCCCTCTACAAGGCATTTGGAAAGCTCTTCCAGCTCATCTTTTAAGCGCGCCGGCAGAATCGCAAGTCCCATAACCTCAATAAGGCCGATGTTCTCTTTTTTGATGTGATGATACTGTGCATGCGGATGGTAAACACCGAGCGGGCATTCGTCCGTCGTGATGTTGTTGCGCAGTGCCAGATCGAGTTCGAACGTATCGCCCACTTTTCTTGCGATCGGCGTGATCGTGTTGTGCGGCTCTCCGTCAGTCTCGGCGAATACAAACGCATCCTCATCCGTGTAACCTCTCCAGCAGTTCAGGATATGCTCTGCCAGATCGATCAGCCGTTTCTCATCTTTGTGGCGGATCCGGATGACGGACAGCGGCCATTTGACGATGCCGGTTTCCACATCCTCGTATCCTTTGATGGTAAAATGGCGCTCGATCGGCGCTTTCGCCATTGCGAAGGT
This sequence comes from Blautia sp. AM47-4, assembly GCF_003479865.1. NCBI lineage: Bacteria > Bacillati > Bacillota > Clostridia > Lachnospirales > Lachnospiraceae > Blautia > Blautia sp. AM47-4. The sequence continues at coordinate 26,160 of NZ_QUHY01000027.1, read as the reverse complement.
ATAGTGACCGCCCTGATAATGATCGTGGCTTAAAATGGAGCCTCCCACGATCGGCAGATCCGCATTGGAACCGATGAAGTAGTGCGGAAACAGCTTGATAAAGTCAAACAGCTTCACAAAGGTCGCGCGCTCGATCTTCATCGGGTTATGCTGGAAATTGAACACGATGCAGTGCTCATTGTAATACACATATGGCGAGTACTGGAATCCCCACTCCGTCTGATTGATCGTCAGCGGAATGATGCGGTGGTTCTGGCGCGCCGGGTGGTTGACGCGTCCCGCATAGCCCACATTCTCCTTGCAGAGCAGGCATTTCGGATAACCGCTCTGTTTTGCCAGTTTTGCAGCCGCGATCGCCTTCGGGTCCTTCTCCGGTTTGGAGAGGTTGATCGAGATATCGATATCGCCGTAGGCACTCGGTACGCTCCAGCGGATATCCTTTGCGATGCGGTATCTGCGGATGTAGTTGGAATCCTGGCTCAGTTTGTAGAAGTAATCGGTTGCCTCCTGCGGGCTCTTCGCATAGAGTTCCTCAAACTTCTTTACCACCTCTCCCGGGCGCGGCATCAGGCAGTCCATCAGTTTCGTATCGAACAGATCGCGGTAAACGACGCTGTTGTGTTCGAGAAGACCGCGCTTAGCTGCATCATCAAGCAGTTCATTTAAAGTCTCTTCCAGATCCGGGGTCTCCGGAATCTGCTCCGGCTCTTCGTAATCGGAAATCTGCATGACTTCCAGAATCCGGTTTGTCGCATAGATTTTATCCAGTCCCGAAACAAGACCGGCATTTTCTCCATATTTTACCAGTTTTGCAATACTCTCGTTAATCACTGTAGCTTCCTCCCTGCTGCCGATCCAGCTTTTTTATTTCTTATTTTAATACGCCTGCGCCGTCTCCGATGTCTACGACATAGAAGTCTGCGGCATAGCCGATTTTTTCTTTGTAAGCTGCGCCTACTTTTGCGATGAAGTTGTCAATATCTTCTGTTTTTACGATGCTGACGGTGCATCCGCCGAAGCCTGCGCCTGTCATACGGGATCCGATGACACCCGGGCAGTTCCATGCTTCTTCCACAAGAGTATCCAGCTCGATGCCGGTTACCTCATAGTCATCACGCAGGGAAACGTGGGATGCGTTCATCAGCTCGCCGAATTTTGCGATGTCGTTTGCCTTTAAAGCTGCAACGGCCTGAACGGTTCTCTGGTTCTCGTAAACAGCATGTTTTGCACGTTTCTGGCGGACCGGATCTTTGATGGCATCTTTCACTGCCTCAAACTCTTCCTCGGTCAGCTCGCCAAGGCTCTTGATGTCTTTGACTTTCTGAATCTCAGCCAGAGCAGTCTCGCACTCGCTGCGGCGCTCGTTGTATTTGGAGTCGCCAAGGCCGCGTTTCTTGTTGCTGCAGGAGATGACAATTCTTGCGCCTTCCAGTTTAACCGGTGCGTACTCATATTTCAGATCGCTGGTGTCAAGGAAGATCGCACAGTCCTTTTTGCCCATGGCGATGGCGAACTGATCCATGATACCGCAGTTGACGCCGTTGTAGTTGTTCTCGGAGAACTGGCCGTACAGAGCGATGTCGATCATGGAGATGGTGTCGTAGCCGAACATGTCACGCAGCATTACGCCGGTTACGGTCTCAACGGATGCGGAAGAGGAAAGGCCGGAGCCGTTCGGAATGTTTCCGTAGAGCACGATATCGAAGCCCTGCTCTACCGGGAAGCCCTTCTGGCAAAATGCCCACATCATTCCCTTCGGATATGCGGTCCAGTTGCCTTCTTTTCCCATCAGGAATTCATCGAGAGAAGATTCTACCACGCCGAGTTTTTCAAAGTTCATAGAGTAAAAACGAAGCTTTCTGTCGTCACGTTTTCTTGCTGCCATGTAGGTTCCGATGGTCAGTGCGCATGGAAACACGTGGCCTCCGTTGTAATCCGTGTGCTCACCGATCAGGTTCACACGTCCAGGTGCGAAGTAGGTGCGGATGTCGCCCTCTCCCCCGAACAGTTTTGCAAAACAATCCAGTACCTGCTGTTTCATTTTGTTGTCTCCTTTTCTTTTTGGTGTGTTGTTTTCGTGGTTTCGTTTTGTGTGTTGTGTGTGTTGTGTGTTTTTTCTTATCTTCTTAAGTATCATTATAGTGAGCCATACGCCCATCTGCAACAACAATATTTGGGCAAACGATAATTATATTGAGATGATCTTCGATTTTTTCTTGTTTTTTTTCCCTTTTTGCCGCATACTTTACTTATCGTATGATTTTTAACGGATTTTATGGATTGGAGGTACGTTTCATGCAGATCCGCATGGATAAAGAAAACCGTGAACTGAAGGCCCACGGCAGCTATGAATTTCCTGTCAACATCAGTTACGAACAGCTCTCCCGCTACGAGCGCGGCTCCTTTTCCTGGCACTGGCACCCGGAAATTGAGCTGACGTTTGTCCTCTCGGGGCAGATCGGATATCAGGTCAACGGCAAATCGTATGTCTTAAAAGAAGGGGACGGCATTTTCTGCAACACGAATGCGCTTCACAGCGGCCACATGATCGACGGGATGGACTGCGTCTATATTTCAACCACGTTCGCCCCGCGCTTTCTCTATGGTTTTTCAAACAGTGTGATCCAGACGCGCTACGTCGAACCGGTGCTGACGGATATGCAGCTCGCCTCCATCGTCTTTTCGCCGGAGATCGACTGGCAGAACCAGGTACTTGCCTGTATGCACCGCATCTACGACCTCTCGCTTTCACAGCCGTCCGCGTTTGAGATGGAAATCCAGGAGCTTCTGCTGTCGATCTGGATTGAGATTTACCGCCACGCATCGTTTTCCGGTGAATCCCAGAACACGGCGGCAGCGCGTGATGTTGAGCGGCTCCGCATTCTGCTCGACTACATCCACCGCCATTATATGGAGCATCTGACGCTCGAGGATCTCGCCGCACAGATCCACATCTGCCGCAGTGAATGCTGCCGTTTTTTCAAGAAATGCATGAACGAATCCCTGTTTGACTATCTTCTCGATTACCGTATTGAAAAAAGCCTGCCGCTCCTTCTCGAGCGCCAGGCCAGTATCACTTCCGTAGCGGAACAGACAGGATTTTCCAGTCCTGCCTATTTTTCTAAAATTTTCCGGCAGCAGATGGGCTGCTCGCCGAGCGAATACCGGAACCGCGCGGATCACACGTAACGTTCAGCGCTGCACCGAGATTTCATTTCCTGCTGCCCGGCTTTTGATCCGCTCTCACAATCCACCCTCTCCCAAAACGAATGGATTACCTCCGGGAGGCTGCTGCGCTGCACAATCCGGCAGTCCTCCCATTCTCTTGGGAACAGCTCGCGGTACTCCCGGTTTCGGAACCGCTCGTCGAGCAACAGAATCACACCCGTGTCCTCCGTCGTACGGATCACGCGCCCTGCCGCCTGCAATACTTTATTCATGCCGGGATAGCGGTACGCGTAGTCGAAACCGTTCTCTCCGCTGCGGTCAAAATATTGCTTTAAAAGTTCTCTCTCCGGCCCCACCTGCGGGATTCCGGCTCCCACAACGGCCGCGCCGATCAGCTTTTCCCCGTCCAGATCAATTCCCTCCGAGAAAATGCCTCCCATGATACAGAATCCCACCAGCGTTTTCTCGTTGTCTTTCGCAAACGCTTCCAGAAACGCTTCTCTCTCCTGCTCCCGCATCGCCGACTCCTGGATCAGGCAGGTCACGTTTTCATCTGCATACAGTTCCTCATAGACCGCATAGACATCCTGCATCAGGCGGTATGACGGGAAGAACGCCATATAGTTGCCCTTCCGGCTCTGGATCATCTCGTTCAGATAGGCAGCGATCTTCTCAAACTCTGCGCGGTTTCTCCGCTGATACTTCGTGCTGACCTCGCTTCCGATCGCCAGACACCGCTTCGCGGGATCAAACGGGGACTCCACGTAAATCGCGTAATCGTCCGTATTCGTGCTGAACATCTTCTTATAATACTGCACCGGCAGCAGCGTCGCGGAAAAGAAGACGGCCGACCGCCCCTGGTTGATACACTGCTGCAGATTCTCCGCCGGGTTGACGCAGAACAGGCGCAGTGCAAAATCGCCGTTATCGAGATAACTCGTGTAGATCAGATAATTTTCATCCACTAGATTGTAAATCTCGGAAAAATTTCGCAAGTTAAAGTAAAATTCCAGAACCTGCTTCCGGATTTCGCTTGTCTTATGCGCTTCCAGCCAGCCCGCCAGTTCTTCCAGCAGCTGATTGACCATCATAAGAAACGTCGATACGCTTTCCAGCTCCGTGCAGGAATCGCACTCTCTTTTGTAGACGAGCATCTGGTGATTGCAGCGATTCAGCGCCTTCTCGAGCTTTTTGCCCGGTGCATACGGGCGGAGGAGCTGGCGGACCTTTAAAATCTCCTCTTTGACGAGCGTGGCACTGAACATATCGCGGCCCCGCTCGACCAGGTTGTGCGCCTCGTCGATCAGAAAGATGTAGTCACCCTTCGTTCCTTCTGCGAAAAAGCGTTTTATTTCGAGGTCGGATCAAACGCATAGTTGTAATCGCAGATCACGCCGTCCACCCACGAAGCCACATCAAACTGGAACTCGTGCGGGCAGACGTTCCATTTTTCCGCCTGGCGCAGGACTTCCTCTCTTGTGTAGGAATCACATTCCGTCAGCATCTCGTACACCGCCGCGTTGATCCGGTCAAAATGACCTTTCGCGCGCGGGCAGTGGATCGGATCGCATTCGGGCTCATCGAGGATGCACATTTTTTCTTTTGCGGTCAGCGTGATTGCTTTGAACTGCAGTCCCTTCTCTTTTAGAATGGAGACCGCCTCCTCTGCCACGGTACGGGTGATGGTTTTCGCAGTCAGATAAAAAAGACGGTCGCCGCAGCCCTCTCCGATTGCGCGGATGGCCGGAAAGACCGTGGACATTGTTTTTCCGATGCCGGTCGGCGCCTGGACGAAGAGTTCTTTTTTCCGCAGAATGGTACGGTAGACGCCGCTCACCAGTTCCCGCTGGCCTTTCCGGTACGGGAAGGGGAATTCGAGGTGCTGCATTGAGGCATCTCGCGCTTTCTGCCACTGGTACTGGAATTCCGCCCAGATAAACCAGGCGTCGAGTAGCTCATCGAACCACTGCTCCAGTTCCGGGAGCTTGTACGTCTGCAGAAAATGGCGGATGCGCCAGTTGGAGTGCTCCGGCTTTACCTCTTCTTTGGTGAGCGGGCGCAGAAGGCCTTCCTCCTCGGAGGAGAGCAGGGTGTACGTCATCAGCACGCCCATCTCCTCTTTGCGGTTCTGAGGCCGTAGATGTAAGCGTAGCACTTCGCCTGTGCCAGATGTACCGGAACCGGCTCTTCCATCGTTTCGAGGTCACGGTACGTTCCCTTGATCTCCTCGATCACGGTCGTGGTTCCGTCCTCGTACATGCCGTCTGCTCTTCCCTCGACGCGCAGAATGAAATGCTCATATTCTTTTTCGTGAACCAGCGGAACCTCCGCACGGTAATCGGCGCCCCGTTTTTTCTGAATCTGCTGATGCACCCGCGTTCCCGCCTGCATGGCATCGCGCTCGCCAAAACCTCCCGACGAGTTGTCCAGATCCCCGCTGCGCAGAATAAACTCCACCAGATTCCGCACGGAAATCCGGATCTCTTTCTTCTTCTCTTCCACTAGCCCGCTCCTTTTCTAACCAGACTATTCAGAGCCCCATCTCGATTCCGCTGCGCTGCATCTCGATGTGGCTTCTCGCCATATGAAATTCCAGAAAAGAACGCTCATTCATGCAAGCATGATTCGTGTCCTTTTCTGGAATTTCGCATGGCTCTGAATAGTTATCATTATACAGAAAAAAGGAGACTGCCGCAACAGTCTCCTTTTTTCTCTCTGAAGTTATGTGTCTCGTGTGATTAGTTTTTCTTCAGAAAGTCCCCTGCGCAAATTCTGTCTCTACTCTCGCTGGCGGCGCAGGCTGAATTTTTTTCGTTTCCCTTAATAAAATTTATGCTACAGCAAATTTCTGCAGGGTTTTATTGAATGCCGGACTGTCACCATAGCAGTGTACGGTGAGATCACGGTTCAGATCCATGCTGAGGATGCCAAGAATGGATTTTGCATCAATAATAACGCGGTTGTAAAAAATGTCAATATCAAAATCACATTTGGAAGCTGCTTTTACAAACTCCTCTACTTCCTCAGTTCCATTGAGTCTTACTACGCAGTGTGACATACGATTCACCTCTTTCTTAATCAATAGCTGTTTGTTTTCCTATCGTTGAGGTAGATTATGCACTTTTTCTCTTTAAATGTCAATATTGAATTTATTTCCTTGTTTTTGCCATATTATGCATGTTTTTTATGCAAGTTTTTCTCATTAACCCTTCATATTTGTCGCTTTTTGTCTCATTTGCGCAGTCGTGTGTAACCGGTTACACAAAATCCGTTTAAAATAAAATAGTTTTTGCCAAAAGAAACGTAAAAATCTTGTCAAAAAAACCCGCTTTTCCTTGTAAAATCAAGGAAAAACGAGTTTTTCATGCCATTACTTGCTTCTATATTTAATGATTAGATGTTGATCTTTGCAATATCGGTGTTATCCACTTCTGCAAATCTTCCTTCGTCCACCAGCTCGGCAAACTCCGGATGAATCGGCATTTTGCCGAGAACCGGCACGCCGATCTCGGCTGCGATCTCATCGATGTGGCTTTCGCCGAAAATGGACAGCTTTTTGCCGCAGTCCGGACATACGAGGTAGCTGTAGTTCTCTACGATACCGAGCACCGGAACGCTCATCATCTGTGCCATCTTGTAGGCTTTCATGACGATCATGCGCACCAGATCCTGCGGGGAAGATACGATCACTACGCCGTCTACCGGAAGAGACTGGAAAACGGTCAGCGGAACATCACCGGTTCCTGGCGGCATATCGACGAAGAGATAGTCCAGGTCGCCCCAGATGACGTCGGTCCAGAACTGTTTTACGGTTCCTGCGATGACAGGTCCTCTCCAGATGACCGGCTCTTCCTCGCCCGGAAGCAGGAGGTTGATGGACATTACCTTTACGCCGTTTGCTGCAACTGCCGGGTAAACGCCCTTGTCATCTACGTTTGCAGGTCCTTTCAGGCCATACATTTTCGGGATGGACGGTCCTGTGATATCGGCATCGAGGATACCAACCTTGTAGCCCTCTTTTGCTTTCTGGTTTGCCAGAGATGCGGTTACCATGATTTACCAACACCGCCCTTGCCGCTGACAACGCCAATGACATGTTTGATCGAAGAATCGGCATTCAGATCAATATGAAAATCCGGTTTGCCCTGTCCTGCTTTGCTTGGACATCCTTCGCAGCTTTCTTTGGAACAGCTCGAATTGCTGCATTCTTTTGCCATGTTTCTTTCCTCTTTTCTTGTTTTTCTTGCTTATTTGACAAAGCGGTCGATCGCCTTATTCAGCTCCTGAATCGCTTTTGTGTCCCCATGCTCGACTGCATCGACGATGCAATGTTCAATGTGATCCTCCAGGATAATTTTTCCTGTATTGTTAATGGCCGCCTTCACGGCAGACAGCTGGATCAGAACCTCAGTGCAGTCCCGGCCTTCCTCTACCATCCGCTTGATCGACTCCATGTGTCCGATCGCGCGGGAGAGGCGGTTTAAGACTGCTTTTGTATTTGTATGATGGTGCCCGTGGGCGTGATCGTGGGAATGCTCGATCACGGTGCCGTCTTCCAGCACATGCACATGCGTGTGTTTTTCTTCACTCATCGTTTTTTTCTCCGCTTTTCTGGTATTTTCTGCGCGATTCAGATTTCTGTAAACGTAAACCGCTGGCGGATGCCGGAGGTCTCAATGTCAAAGACCAGAGATCCGTCCGCTTCCACCGTTTTTTCATATTTTAAGTTTTTGTCCGGAAATTTCTGACGGATATACGCCTCCGGGTCATCCGTCTCGATCTCGTCGAAAAAGACGTCCCGCATCTGATTATTGGCACACTCATTAAAAATCTCCCAGACGGTCTCGTACTCTTTTTTCATCCTGTCACTCTCCGTTTCGTAAGACTTCTCCGCACTGGCTCCACTCGCCAAGCAGCCGCTCCACAGACCATGCGGCGTTCGCGGGACTCGTCGACGGAAGGCGAACCGCTTCCCGTCCCAGCTGCTTCTCCTGGTACTTCCGGTAATACTTCCACGCGGTCGCCCCGTTGCAGTAAATCTGCCGAATATCGGCGCATTCCAGAATGTCCTGCAGCGGATTCGGCACAACATCGCGGATGCTCGCATCGCTCGAGCCTGTGATGACGCAGGACGCGATCACATCCCAGACAGCGATATGATTCCGGAGCAGAAACGCCTTCTTCTCTTCCACGGTCTGCGGCACCTCTTCCCCGCACACGGCTGCCGTCACTTTCCAGAAACGGTTCTGCGGATGGCCGTAAAAAAATCCGGTCTCCCTGGATTTTACGGACGGAAAACTGCCGAGAATCAGAATCCGGGAATCGGCGCGGTAAACCGGCGGAATCGGATGCACCACCGGGTGCTCATTTTTGTTCTCGTCAGGTCGGCTCATCTTCATCAAACTCCACTACCGTATAGAATCCTCTCGGTGTCTCTTTTACTTCTTTTACGATTCCCTTCCGGGACTGCAGCCTCTCATACGCCTGATAATTCCTGCTCATGGCCACTGCCGGGGTAATCGTATAATAATAGGAGGTAGGCAGTGCGCTTTCTGTCACGTTGACTTCCTGGCCTTCCTCGAGAAGTCCCTGTCGCTCCATTTTAAATTCCATCTGCCGCATATTTCTCATCCTCCTTTTTGCAGCGGGCAAAAGATACGCCCATGGGGTATTTTATCACACTTTTCCGAAAAAGAACAGGGGTTTTCGACAGAAAAAGGGCGGTACCGCCCTCTTCCTGCTTATTTTTTATTCTTCAGAAAGTGCTACTCTCTCTTTGATGATACATGTGCGAAAAAAAGAAAGAATCCGGCCGCCCAGAGACCGGATTCTTTCTTCTTATATAAATATAAAACGCATTTCTTTTTAGTGATGGAACAGACGGATTCCTGTAAATGCCATCGCCATGTTGTACTTGTTGCAGCACTCGATGACAGCGTCATCACGAACCGATCCGCCCGGCTCTGCGATGTACTGGACGCCGCTCTTGTGTGCGCGCTCGATGTTGTCGCTGAACGGGAAGAAGGCATCGGAACCTAAGGTTACGCCCTTCATCTGGTCGAGCCATGCACGTTTCTCTTCTCTTGTGAAGACTTCCGGTTTTACTTTGAAGATCTTCTCCCATGCGCCGTCTGCGAGAACATCCATGTACTCCTCGCCGATGTAAACGTCGATCGCATTGTCACGGTCTGCGCGGCGGATGCCGTCTACGAACTGCAGATCCAGCACCTTCGGGCACTGACGCAGGAACCAGTTGTCGGCTTTCTGTCCGGCAAGACGGGTGCAGTGCACACGGGACTGCTGGCCTGCGCCGACACCGATGGCCTGACCGTCTTTGACGAAGCATACGGAGTTGGACTGGGTATATTTTAAGGTAATCAGTGCAATCTTCAGATCGCGTTTTGCTGCTTCCGGAATCTCTTTGTTCTCGGTTACCACGTTGGAGAGCAGCTCATCGTCGATCGGCAGCTCCTGGCGGCCCTGCTCAAAGGTAATGCCGAAGACCTGTTTGTGCTCGAGCGGAGCCGGACGGTAATTCTCGTCGATTTTGATGACGCAGTAGTTACCTTTTTTCTTTGCTTTCAAGATTTCCAGTGCTTCATCGGTAAATCCCGGAGCGATGACACCGTCAGAAACCTCACGTTTGATCAGAGATGCGGTGTCTTTGTCGCAGACATCAGAAAGTGCGATAAAGTCGCCGAAAGAAGACATACGGTCTGCGCCTCTGGCTCTTGCATAAGCGCATGCTAACGGAGAAAGCTCTCCCATATCGTCTACCCAGTAAATTTTACGCAGGGTCTCGTCCAGCGGAAGACCTACGGCTGCACCTGCCGGGGAAACGTGCTTGAAGGAAGTTGCTGCCGGAAGACCGGTGGCTGCTTTCAGCTCACGTACCAGCTGCCAGCCATTGAAGGCATCCAGAAAATTGATATAGCCCGGACGGCCGCTTAATACTTCGATCGGAAGATCCCTGTCATCATCCATGTAAATTCTGGAAGGTTTCTGGTTCGGGTTGCATCCGTATTTTAACGCTAATTCTTTCATGATTTTCTCCTTTCGCAAAACACTCGATTTCTTATTTATTTTTATTCACGATTCTTGTCTCATACTTGCCGGTTGCAATGTCGATATAGCGTGTGAAGAGGGACACCTTGTTGTCCTCGTTTAAGCTGCTCCAGAGCAGTTCGGTGAAGGCATCGATGTCATCCGGAATCTCGACCAGTTTTGGCTCACCCTCAAAGCTTGGCAGCGGATTGCCGTCGTGCATGTAGGTGTGGATGAAATGGCCTTCCCCTGCTACACAGTTATCATAGGAGAAGGTGTAGCGGTTGCACTGGGACGGATCGCCGTTATTGCTCTTTAAGATCGACATCTGGTAGCCGTACGTTCCGTTCTCTACGTGCATCACACCGGAAATACGAGGAGTGTAGTTCGGTGCATCCGGCTCAAACTCTCTGCTTCGAAGGGATACCTCAAACGTTTTTCCCTGCTCCAGTCCTTCGTATACGGTATCGGTCTGGTCTCCGTTTGTTACGATCGTATCATTTCCCAGAACGCGTACTGGTGCGTAGATGATCAGGCTCGGATCTTCCAGCTTCGACGGATCAAACGCCTGTGTGCGGATTCCCTCACCCTCCTCAACAAAGACACGGTTGCGGCTGTTCTGGCTTCTGCCCATAATAAAGTATCCGGCAACGGCTTTTGTGCCGTCTTTGGATCTGCCGATCACAATTCCTCTTCCTGGATATGCATTTCCTTTTAATTCCTGTTCCAGTGATACTTTTTTCATCTTCTGATCTCCTTTTCAAGGTGGCTGGAATGGGATTTTCTGTTTTTGGATAAAAAAACAGACCCACTCCCCCAAGCATTCTTCTGCCCAGACGGTCGGCCTCTTCTCACGCTATACTCCCTGTGGTCATTTCCACTTCCGTCAGTCGTATAACTGCCTTTACCTTAACATGGAAAATCCCGCCTGTCAAGGGACACGGCGGGATTTTCTTAAAATAAAATTTTCAGAATGCACGAAGACAGCTCCGGTGGATTCTGCAAATGTGCGGGTGAACGTCAACTTAGAACCCCTCTCTGTGACGCTCTTTTCGCAGTTCATAGCGGCGTTTTCCGCCCTCCCACTCGGCCTCCTGCTCCGGGGATTCCAGAATCAGGCCCGGGACGGGAAGTGCGCGGCCGTTCTCGTCGATGGCCACCATCACCACGTAGGCACGGTTGATCATTTTCCGAATGCCGGTCGCAAGCTCTTCCACGTACGTGTCGACGCGCACCTCCATTGAGGTGCGTCCGACATACGTCACTCTTCCGACCAGTACGACGGTGTCGTTCAGAAAAGCAGGATGCTTGAAGTTCAGATTGTCGATGCACGCGGTGGTGATTTCGTGGCCGCAGTGGCGGCGTCCCACCAGACCGGCAAGCTCATCGATCCACGCGACCAGCTGGCCGCCGAACAGACGGCCATAGCCGTTGATATGGCGGTGCATCAGAAGATACGACTGCTCTGTCTCAGAATCTTTTACGCGTTTCTTTGCCATTTCTTCCATTTTACCAATACGCTCCTTTTCACATCCTGTTTTTTGTATCTTTATACGTTCGCAAGCGCCTGATCAAGGTCTGCAATGATATCGTTCACATCCTCGATGCCGACTGACAGACGGATCAGATCCGGCAGAACACCGGCTTCGATGAGCTGCTGATCGTTCAGCTGGCGATGGGTATGGCTTGCCGGGTGCAGAACGCAGCTTCTTGCATCGGCAACGTGTGTTACAATTGCTACCATTTTCAGGCCGTTCGTGAAGCGCATCGCGCCGTCTCTTCCGCCCTTTGGTCCGAAGCAGAGAACGCCGCAGGTTCCGTTCGGCATGTATTTTTCTGCCAGCGCATGGTATTTGCTGTCTGCAAGGCCTGCGTACTCAACCCATGCTACCTTCGGGTGGTTTTTCAGGAACTCTGCCACTTTCTCGGCATTTCTGCAGTGACGCTCCACGCGCAGGTGCAGGGTCTCCAGACCGACATTCGTCAGGAATGCATTCTGCGGGGACTGGCACGCTCCCATATCACGCATCAGCTGTGCGGTTGCTTTTGTGATATACGCTTTTTTACCGAATTTCTGCGTATAAATCACGCCGTGGTACGATTCGTCCGGTGTGGTAAGGCCCGGGAATTTGTCTGCATGCGCATCCCAGTCGAAGTTTCCGGAATCGACAATCGCTCCGCCGAGCGCCATTGCATGGCCGTCCATGTATTTTGTGGTGGAATGGGTGACAATATCTACACCGAACTCGAACGGACGGCAGTTGATCGGGGTTGCAAAGGTGTTGTCGCAGATCATCGGAACGCCGTGCTCATGTGCAAGTTTAACAAACTTGTCAATGTCAAGTACAACACCTGCCGGGTTGGAAATCGTCTCGGCAAAGACAGCTTTGGTGTTCGGCTGGAATGCTTTTTCCAGCTCCTCTGCCGGCGCATCCTGGTCCACGAGGGTAGTCTCGATGCCGAATCGTTTTAAGGTAACGGCGAGCAGGTTGGAGGTTCCTCCGTAAACCTTTGCCGCGCAGACAACGTGGTCGCCTGCCTCACAGATGTTGGTAACAGCAAGCATCGTTGCCGCCTGGCCGGAAGATGTGAGCATGGCTGCCACGCCGCCCTCCAGATCGCAGATTTTCTGTGCTACGACGTCGTTCGTCGGGTTCTGCAGACGGGAATAGAAATATCCCTCCTCCTCCAGATCGAACAGTTTTCCCATTTCCTCGCTGGTTGCATATTTGAATGTTGTGCTCTGGTAAATCGGAAGTACACGCGGCTCACCGTTTTTCGGCTGCCATCCTCCCTGTACACAGATTGTGTCCTGGCTGTATCCCATAATTTTTCTCCCTTCTGTAAGTGAAACCGGTCCACCGGGCCGATTTCTGCTGTGCTCAGCGCCATAATAATACCCCCACCCGGGATGCCCGGGCGAGGGTATCGCTTTTTCCTATTATAACTCTGTTTGTTCTTTCCTGCAACTATATGCGCACAGATTTAGGAGAGATATTCATCCACATATTTCTGGATATTGGAAGCATTCACAATCTTCTGCGCCTGGCCGTCCTCCACAACGAGAAGAGTCGGTGCCTGCATGATGCCGTACTGTGCGGCAAGATCCGGGTGACGCTCTGCGTCGATCACCTCATACTGCTCCTCGGCGAGCATTTCTTTTGCCATTTTGCAGTTCGGGCAGGTGCTTGTCGTGAACAGGTACATGCCGTCTTCCTCGATTTTATCTGCTGCTGCAGCGGCTTTCGGCTCTTCTTTTCCAGCGGCCTGCTCTGCCAGTTTCTCTGCTGCACCGTACGATTTCATTTTCTGCTCCGGCGATTTGGAGTGGATGATATCATATACAGTTCTGTTCTTGTACTCCTGGCGTTTTCCGTCGTTCCAGTTCTTGACCGGACGGTAATATCCCGTGATACGGCTGTAAACCTCTGCCTCTTTTCCGCAGATCGGACATGTAAAGTGCTCGCCGGCGAGATAGCCGTCGTTCGCACAAACAGAATACGTCGGGGACAGCGTGTAGTACGGCAGTTTGTAGTTCTCTGCAATCTTCCGCACAAGGGAAGCTGCTGCTTTCCAATCCGGCAGTTTTTCGCCAAGGAACGCATGGAAGACAGTTCCCGAGGTGTACAGCGTCTGCAGATCATCCTGAATATCAAGCGCAGAGAAAATATCCTCGGTATAGTCCACCGGCAGATGGGAGCTGTTGGTGTAGTACGGGGTATCTCCCTCATGGCCTGCGGTCTTGATATCCGGCCATTTTGCACGGTCGTGTTTTGCCAGACGGTATGCGGTCGACTCCGCCGGAGTTGCCTCAAGGTTGTACAGATCGCCGTACTCCTCCTGGTAATCAGAAAGACGCTCTCTCATATGGTTCAGAACTTCTTTCGTAAACTGCTGTGTCTTCGGATCCTCCAGACCCTTTCCGAGCCATGCGGCATTTAAGCCGGCCTCGTTCATACCGATCAGACCGATGGTTGAGAAGTGGTTCTCAAACGTTCCAAGGTACCGTTTCGTATATGGATACAGTCCCTCGTCCAGGAGGCGGGTAATGACCTCACGTTTCGTCTTTAACGAACGTGCGGCAATATCCATCATATGATCGAGACGGCGGTAGAACTCTTTCTCATCTTTGGACTGATATGCGATACGCGGCATATTGATAGTGACAACGCCGACCGATCCGGTGCTCTCGCCGGAACCGAAGAATCCGCCGGTTTTCTTTCGAAGCTCACGCAGATCCAGGCGGAGACGGCAGCACATGGAGCGCACGTCGCTTGGTTTCATATCGCTGTTGATGTAGTTGGAGAAGTACGGGGTACCGTATTTTGCAGTCATTTCGAACAGCAGACGGTTATTCTCCGTATCGGACCAGTCAAAATCGGATGTGATGGAGTAGGTCGGGATCGGGTACTGGAAGCCTCTTCCGTTGGCATCTCCCTCGATCATCGTCTCGATGAACGCTTTGTTGACCATATCCATCTCTTTTTTACAGTCTTTGTACTTGAAGTCCATCTCCTTGCCGCCGACGATCGCCGGAAGCTCCGCGAGGTCATCCGGTACGGTCCAGTCGAGTGTGATGTTGGAGAACGGTGCCTGGCTTCCCCAGCGGCTCGGTGTGTTGACGCCGTAGATAAACGCCTCGATGCACTTCTTCACTTCGCCGTAGCTTAAGTTGTCCACTTTGACGAACGGCGCCAGATACGTATCAAATGAAGAAAATGCCTGCGCACCTGCCCACTCGTTCTGCATAATGCCGAGGAAGTTGACCATCTGGTTGCACAGAACCGAAAGATGTCTTGCCGGAGAAGAAGTAATCTTTCCGTTGATGCCGCCAAGTCCTTCTTTGATGAGCTGTTTTAACGACCATCCTGCACAGTAGCCGGTCAGCATCGACAGGTCGTGGATGTGAATATCCGCGTTGCGGTGTGCCTCGGCGATCTCGTCATCATAAATCTCTGATAACCAGTAGTTGGCTGTGATCGCGCCGGAATTGCTTAAGATCAGACCGCCGACAGAATACGTTACGGTCGAATTCTCTTTGACACGCCAGTCCTCTACTTTTACGTAGCTGTCCACGATCTCTTTGTAGTCTACGATCGTCGATTTCATGTTGCGGATTTTTTCCCTCTGCTTGCGGTACAGAATGTAAGCTTTTGCCACTTCTGCGTAGCCGCACTGGATCAGCACGTTCTCCACGCTGTCCTGAATTGCCTCCACTGAAATTTTTCCGTCTTTGATCTTGGACTGAAAGTCCGCTGTTACGCGCAGTGCCAGCATCTGAAGCATGTCATCGCTGAACTGCATATCTTTTGCGCCGAATGCTTTTCCAATCGCATCGGTAATCTTTTTCATCTGGAACTCTGCAATCGTTCCGTCTCTCTTTTCTACCTGAAACATGGAATCCCTCCTGTTAATTCAACCGTTTCTGCAAGGCCTTTTTAAGGTTCCACTCTTTGCAGTGTCTGAACCATATGATAGCAGAGCATGTTCCTCCCGTCAATAGTAAAAAGTACCATATCTAGTGTGAAATTTTCTAACATCACTAGATATGGTACTTTTACTTGTATTCTGTCCCTTCCATTTTTCGGCGCTGTACGGCGCTTAAAGGGATGTACTGCCGTTTTTAAGCCCGCTTGCCATACCTCTATACCCTCGGATAGATATCCTTCGGTACATAGGCTTTTACGCGGATGCCTTCCGGCAGATATTCTTCTTCGAGCAGAATTCCGTATCCGCGGATCAGTGAAATCGTTCCCGCCTTATCGTACGGATAGAGGCGCTCGATATAGATTTTTCCCTCCATCATCCACGAGGAGAGTAAATTTTTGAGGTCTTCGAGTCCCTGTCCTGTTTTGGCAGAGACCGCAAGGCTCGCGTCTGCCCGGAAATCTTTTACAACCATCGGGGCGAGAAGCTTATCCTGCTTGTTCAGCAGGGTGACGATCTTTTTGTCCTCAACTTTCAGTTCCCGCAGCGTATCGTACACGACCTGCATCTGCAGCTCCATCTGCGGATTTGACGTATCCACAACGTGGAGAATATAGTCGGCATACCGTGCTTCCTCCAGCGTACTGCGGAATGCATCGATCAGATGATGTGGCAGCTTATTGATAAATCCAACCGTATCGGTCAGCAGGATTTCCTGTCCATCCGGAAGGGTCAGTGACCGCGTCGTCGTATCCAGCGTGGAAAACAGCATTGCATCTGCCAGAATTTCCGATCCTGTCAGTGCATTTAAAAGACTGCTCTTTCCCGCTGACGTATAGCCTACGAGCGCCGCTACCGGGATTTTGGAACGTTTTCTGCCTTCACGAAGGAGCTCTCTGTGCTGGCGTACTTCCTCAAGCTCACGTTTTAACTGCGTAATACGCGTGCGGATCAGGCGCCGGTCGGTTTCCAGCTTTTTCTCTCCCGGTCCTCTCGTACCGATTCCGCCGCCGAGACGGGAAAGCGATGTGCCAAGGCCGGAAAGTCGGGACGCACGGTACTTTAACTGGGCCAGCTCAACCTGGATTTTACCCTCGCTGCTCACGGCGCGCGCCGCAAAGATATCCAGGATCAAAAGCGTACGGTCCATGATCTTGCATTCCAGTGCTTCCTCCAGCCCTTTTAACTGGATCGAGGAGAGCTCATCGTCGCAGATGATGCCCGTCGCATCGCAGGCGCGCACCAGAATTTTCAATTCCTCTAATTTTCCTTTTCCGATGTACGTTCCCGGATGAATGGCCTCTCGCACCTGCACCAGGCGGCCCTCCACCTTCGCACCGGCGGTGCTGGCCAGTTCCGCCAGCTCGTCGAGCGATTCTTCTGCGTTTGCGCCGCCGTTTTCCTGTACGCCGACCAGAATCACGCGCTCCTGTTCTTCTCTTAAATCAAACAATCCAACTTCCTCCGTCTGTTATCGGTTCTGGAGAAACGTATTTTCCCGCTGCGCCGCGGTGTTTTCCGGGTATGCTGCCAGAAAATCCGCCATCAGCGACTTCGCGGTATCAAAATCCGCCCGTTTTTCATAGGATACAATCTGGTTGAACAGCAGATTTTCCCGGTCGGAATCCTCTGCCGTTTTGAGTCCTTCCTCGATATACGAGAGTGCACTGTCCGTGTCGTTTTCCGCAAGTGCGCAGAGCGCCAGCCCGTTGTTTGCTGCCGCCGCAAAGCCATCTGTCGAAAGATACGAAGAAAACAGTGCTTTCGCCTCGTCGTTCTGACCATTGGAAAGGTAAACCTCGCCGAGCATTTCCATCGCCGCGCTGCTGCCGTCCTTCATTGCCTTCGAGAACGCTTTGACCGCCTCGTCCTGCTCCTCCAGATAGTAGTATGCGCAGCCGATGTTATAATAATCCTCGGTCGTTTTCGGCTCAATCTTCACTGCCGCTTCGAGGTAACGGTCTCCGTCCGCCTTCATGCTGCTCTCCTGATACAGCTCGTAAATGTCAAGGCAGAGCTGATAGCTCTCCTTCGTCTCCACTGCCGCATCAAAATCCACCTTCGCCTGCTCGTAATTCTTCTGCAGGAAGTACGCGCGTCCCCTAAGGAACAGCGCATCGGCATCGGCCTTTTCTTCCTGAATATTGGTGCAGATCTCAATGGCTCCATCCAGATCTCCGGCCTGTACGCAGGTTTCCGCCTCGTAATACATGACATCGCGCGAAAACTCCGCGTCTTTGTGCTTCATGCTCGAAAGACTGCTCTTGAAAGCCTCTTTTGCCTTGTCATACTCCTGGCTTTTCAGATAAGCGATGCCGAGCGACCGGTAGCTCTCCGCCAGTCGGTCGCCTGCCTTTACGGCTCCCTCCAGCATCGCAATCGACGTTACGTAGTCCTTCTGTTCGAGCGCCTCGATGCCCTTTTTATAAAGCTTTGAATTTTTATTTTCACAGCCGCCAAGCACCATTGCCGCCGCCAGAAAAAAGATTACCAGTCTTTTTTTCATTCTGTCACAAGTCCTTCTTTATGCATCACAGAAACAACCTGGTCTACGTATTTTGCACACGTTGCGTCGTCCGGTGCTTCCACCATGACACGGATCACCGGCTCGGTGCCGCTCTCTCTTACGAGGATGCGTCCGTCATCGCCCAGGGCCTCTGCTACGTCTTCTACTGCTTTCTGTACTGCCGGGTTGGCCTTTGCAGCTGCTTTGTTTGCCACGCGGACATTCTTTAAGAGCTGCGGGTAAATCACTACCTCGGCTGTCAGGGTGCTGAGCGGGAGTTTCTTATCCATCAGCACTTCCATCACCATCAGGGAGGTCAGGATTCCGTCACCGGTCGTCGCGTGCTTGCTGAAAATGATGTGGCCGGACTGCTCTCCGCCGAGAGAATAGCCGTTTGCCATCATGTTCTCGCACACGTATTTGTCGCCGACTGCCGTCTTCTCATACCGGATACCGGCGCGGTCACACGCTTTGTAAAGACCGAGGTTTGACATGATCGTGGTCACGATCGTATCTCCGTTTAACTGGCCTTTTTCTTTTAAGTATTTACCGCAGACGTACATGATCAGGTCTCCGTCTACCACATTTCCCAGGTCATCGACAGCGATGCAGCGGTCTGCGTCTCCGTCGTAGGCAAATCCGACATCGAGGTGTTTCTCTCTTACGTATTTCTGAAGCTCTTCGATGTGGGTGGAACCACAGCCGCGGTTGATGTTTGTTCCGTCCGGCTCGTTGTGGATCACATATGTCTTGGCGCCGATGGCATCAAACACGCTCTTGGCTACGGAAGAGGCACTTCCGTTGGAGCAGTCGAGTCCGACTCTCATGTTTTAAAGGATTTTGTCGGAATCGAGATCAGGTGTCCGATGTAGCGGTTTCTTCCGGCTGCAAAATCCACGGTGCGTCCGATGTCTTCTCTCGTTGCGAACGGGATCTTCGGTGTTCCGTCGTCGATGTAGGCTTCGATCTGCGCTTCGATGTCGGCTTCCAGTTTCTGTCCCAGGCCGTTGATGACTTTGATTCCATTGTCATAGAACGGGTTGTGGCTGGCGGAGATCATAATTCCGCAGTCAAAGTTTTCGGTACGGACAACATAGGAAACGCTCGGTGTGGTCGTTACGTGCAGCAGATAAGCGTCTGCTCCCGATGCGGTCAGTCCTGCTACCAGCGAATATTCGAACATGTAGCTGGAGCGTCTGGTGTCTTTTCCAATGACGATCTGTGCTTTGTGGTCTTTTCCGAAATACCATCCGAGGAATCTTCCCACTTTATATGCATGCTCAACCGTCAGATCAATGTTTGCTTCTCCGCGAAATCCATCTGTTCCAAAATATTTACCCATGGTATGCTCCTTTCCCCTTTCGGGCAGAAAGCGTGTCTGAAATTTTTTGCAATCATTCAAACACGCTTTTTCTGGTTATTCACTCAAATAACAAAATATCGTAATTAGTCGTACAGCTTCTCGCTGTATACGCCGTCCGCAATCAGTTTGCGGAATGCTTCTGTTACGGAAGCTTTGTCTTCCTGATACGTTACGCCGAACCACTCTGCGTCGGTCGGAAGAACTTTTACTTCTGCTTTTCCTGCGTGCAGCAGCTCGTCGATGTAGATCGGAAGGAGGTACTCGCCTTTTACATCTCCCTCTTTCTGTGCAGAAAGGAATTCAACAAAGCCTTTCTCCAGAAGATCAATGAACTCCGGCTGCAGTCCCCACATGTTCATGGAAACAAGGGAGTTTTTGTCGATCGGATCAACCGTTCCGTCTTCTTTTTCAACGCCTGCGCCCTCTGCGGTCTTTACGATGTTTTTCGTCTCGTTGACACCGGTCAGGTTTCCGTTTTCATCAACGACGCAGACACCTCTTGTAACACCGCCGTTGTCACTTAAGGTGTTTCCAAGCACGAATCCTGCCATGGAGATCGGCATAACTTCATCCACATCATGCTCCTGTACGAGGTAGTCGTGCAGTTTTACGAACGGATCTTTTCCGTAATAGTCATCAGCATTGATAACAGCAAACGGCTCTTTTACAAGACCTTTGCAGGCAAGAACGGCCTGGCCGGTTCCCCACGGTTTGGTACGGCCTTCCGGTTTTGCAAAGCCTGCCGGCAGATCATCGAGCTCCTGGAATGCATATTCCACCTCTGTGATTTTGCTGATGCGGTTGCCGATGACTTCCTTGAAATCTTTCTCCAGATCCTTGCGGATGATGAAGACTACTTTGTTGAAGCCGGCTTCCAGTGCATCGTGGATGGAATAATCCATGATGATCTCCCCGTTTGGTCCTACTGGCTCAAGCTGTTTGATTCCCTTTCCAAATCTGCTGCCGATTCCGGCTGCCATGATCACAAGTGCTGTTTTCTTCATAGCGTTTTCCCTTTCTCTTTTCCCCTTTTTTCTCCTGTTTATTCTATCAACAATCGATCCTGTAGACCAATCGTGATTCGCAGCGTTTATTATTATGCTTCTTCCTGCATGCTGCTCAGCTTTGCGGCCTGATCGGCTGCAATCAGACTGTCGATGATTTCATCCAGATCGCCGTTCATGATGGCGTCCAGTTTGTATAAGGTCAGTTTGATTCTGTGATCCGTCACACGTCCCTGCGGGAAGTTGTACGTACGGATCTTCTCGGAGCGGTCTCCCGTTCCGACCTGGCTCTTTCGAAGCTCGGCCATCTCATCGTGCTGTTTCTGCTGCTCTAAGTCGTACAGACGGGCACGCAGAATCTTCAGTGCCTTGTCCTTATTCTTTAACTGTGATTTCTCATCCTGGCAGGAAATGACGATGCCGCTCGGGAAGTGGGTCAGACGGACTGCTGAGTCGGTCGTATTGACACACTGGCCGCCGTTTCCGGAAGCACGGAATACATCGAATTTGTAATCTTTCGGGTCGATCTGTACTTCGACGTCGTCCACCTCCGGCATGATCGCTACGGTCATGGTTGAGGTATGGATTCTTCCGCCGGACTCGGTTTCCGGCACACGCTGTACGCGGTGTGTGCCGCTCTCGTACTTCATCCGGGAGTACGCGCCTGCTCCGTTGATCAGAAGTGTTGCGTCTTTAAAGCCGCCGATTCCGTTTTCATCGGCGCTGGTCAGCTCTGTTTTCCAGCCGCGGCTCTCTGCGTATTTGATGTACATACGGCAGATTTCTGCGGTAAAGAGTGCCGCCTCGTCTCCGCCGGCACCTGCGCGGAACTCTACGATAACGTTCTTGTCATCGTTCGGGTCTTTCGGCAGAAGCAGGACTTTGAGTTCCTGCTCCAGCTCCTCTACGCGTTTTTTCGCATCGGAGAGCTCTTCTTTCAGCATTTCGCGCATCTCTTCGTCGGATTCCTCCTCGAGAAGCATCAGGCTCTCTTCAATGGTCTGTTTCTGTGTTTTATAGTCCTTATATGCGTCTGCGATCGGCTGGAGTTCTGCCTGCTCCTTCATCAGCTTCTGGAACTTCGCCGCATCGGCAGCGACGTCCGGCTCGCTTAACTGATTCAGTACCTCCTCGAGACGCATGAGGATATCATCAAGTTTATCAAACATAAAATGACTGCTCCTTTTTGCTGTTTTCGTCTGTTTATGATGTCATTATGGTGTCAAAATTAAAATTCATTTCTGTCAGGGTTTTTTGTGCCAGATACCGGTCACCACGCGGTCCAGGCCTGCCAGATCTTTCAGAACCTGTACATCGGCAAAGCGTGGGTTTCCATCAGCTCCCGCACTTCATCTCCCTGATCATATCCAATTTCAAAACAGAGCTTTCCGCCCTCTTTTAAATAGCTTCCTGCCTGCTCTGTAATCTTCCGGTAAAAGACAAGACCGTCCGCACTGCCGTCGAGTGCCATCCGCGGCTCATGGTCGCGCACCTCCGGCATCAGCGTTTCAATCACATCCGTGCGGATATACGGCGGATTGCTTGCGATCACATCGAAGGTTCCCTCGATGTTTTCAAATAAGTTGCTCTTTACGAACGATGCCCGTCCGCCCACCTGTGCGCCGTTCTTTTCCGCAACCTGTAAGGCTTTCTCGGAGAGATCCGCGCCGATTCCCGTGCAGTCCTCTCTCGTTACAAGAAGCGATATGAGAATGCATCCCGAACCGGTGCAGAGATCGAGAATCCGTGCATCTTTTGGAAGGCCGCGGAGCGCTTCCTCCACAAGAATCTCGGTGTCCTGCCGCGGAATCAGTACATGCTCATTCACAAAAAACGGAATTCCGTAGAACCACGCCTCTCCGGTCAGCTGCTGCAGCGGAATGTGTTCGCCGCGCTTTCTGACCAGCGCTTCGTACTGCTCCTGCTGTTCTTTTGGCATTTCATCTTCACTGTGTACAAAGTAGGTGCTGTGGCTGATCCCGCAGACATACTCCAGTAAAAGCCATGCGTCCTGCCGGGCTTCCTCCACCCCCTGCTTTTGTAAGTACAGAATAGCGGATTCCAGTGCAGATTTCAAGTTTTTTCTATCGTGCACACTCATCGGTCACGGCTCCTCATGTTCTTTCTTTTCGGTTTTGGCCGGGTACGTATAACCAAAGTTTTCGTTCAGATACGCTCTCCAGTCAAACACAGCCTCCACAGCGGCGATCGCAACCTCTGCCATCTCGGCATCCGGCTCGCGCGTCGTCAGGCGCTGCAGCATCAGGCCCGGTTTACTGATCAGGTTGACCAGTTTATTGTCACTTTTTCCCGCCAGGCGGATAATTTCATACGAAACGCCCGCGATCACCGGAATGAGAAGCAGGCGGATCACAATTTTCAGCAGCGGGGAATCGACCCGGATGAACATGAAAAAGATGATGCTGATGACGATGACGTACATCAGAAAGCTCGTTCCGCAGCGCTTGTGCTCCCGGGAACTCTTTAAGACGTTTTCCACGTTCAGTTCCAGACCGTGCTCAACGCAGTTGATGCATTTATGCTCGGCGCCGTGGTACATGAACACGCGCTGAATGTCTTCCATACGGGAAATGGCTGCCAGATAGCCGAGGAACAGTGCCACACGCACAAAGGCCTCTGCCACCGCGGTCAGTGTCGTTCCGGCTCCCGCTTTGTGCAGCAGTTCGGACAGGAAGTACGGCACCATCAGAAAGAGAACGACGGCGATGACAACGGAAAATGTGACGGTTCCGTACATCATCAGCCTGTCTGTCTTTTCTTTTTTCGCTTTCTGCTGCTCCTCTTCCTCTTTCGTCGCCGGCTTTTTCTTTTCCTCCTCGTCCTCATAGAACGAAGCGGAGTACATAAGGGAACTCATGCCGACGATCATCGAATCGGCAAAGCTGAAGACACCGCGCAGAATCGGAACTTTTAAGAGCTCCTTGTGCTTCGTCAGCGGCTTGTGCTGCTCTACTTTAACCTCAATCTCCCCGTCCGGCCGGCGTACTGCGACGGAATAGCGGTCCTTGTTCATCATCATGACGCCTTCCATCACGGCCTGGCCGCCAATATTGGATGATTTCATAATTTACGTTTACCTCCTCAAAGGGGATTTTCTGCATCCGTAACGCAAGAACGGGCTGAGATCTTCCAACCTCAGCCCGTTTTTCATCTTGCTTGATTCAATTCTTATTTCATGCCGTATTTCTTGTTGAACTTCTCGATACGTCCACGAGCTGCAGCAGCTTTCTGCTGGCCAGTGTAGAACGGATGGCATTTAGAACAGATCTCAACGTGGATCTCTTTCTTGGTAGAACCTGTTACGAAAGTATTTCCGCAGTTGCAGGTAACAGTTGCCTGATGGTATTCTGGATGGATTCCTTCTCTCATTTTATTCACCTCTTCTTAATATTGTTATCTTCTCAGATTTACTCTGATGATTTCGTATTTCAGGCTGACAAAATCTCATCAACCTTGCACAGCTTTCTCATTGTATCACACAATTTTGAAAATTGCAAGCCTTATACTATTTTTTGTTTCTTTAAAATTTGAATCAGTTCGCCGTTGTTTCTGGTGCGGGCAAACATATTCAGAATATTTTCCACGGCTTCCTCGGATTTCATGCCGTTTAATGCCTTCCGCATATTGTAAACGGCCTCCTGCTCATCCGGTGTCAGAAGCAGATCTTCTCTTCTTGTTCCCGATTTGGCTATGTCGATGGCCGGGAAGACGCGGCGTTCCTGCAGTTTCCGGTCGAGCACGAGTTCCATGTTTCCGGTGCCTTTGAATTCCTCGTAAACGACATCGTCCATCTTGCTTCCGGTGTCCACAAGCGCCGTTGCAAGAATCGTCAGACTTCCGCCCTCACGCATGTTTCTGGCCGCGCCGAAGAACCGTTTCGGCATGTAGAGTGCTGCCGGATCGAGACCGCCGGAAAGGGTACGGCCGCTCGGCGGAACGGTCAGGTTGTAAGCTCTGGCGAGACGTGTGATGCTGTCGATGAAGATCGTAACGTCTTTTTTACTCTCCACAAGACGTTTCGCGCGCTCAATGACCATCTCGGACACGCGTTTGTGGTGCTCCGGCTGCTCATCAAACGTGGAATAAATAACCTCCACATTGGAGCCCTGGATCGCTTCTTTGATGTCGGTGACCTCCTCCGGCCGCTCGTCGATCAGAAGGATGATCAGATACATCTCCGGGTTGTTCCGCAGGATGGATTTTGCCGCATCCTTCAAAAGCGTCGTTTTTCCGGCTTTCGGCGGGGAAACGATCATGCCTCGCTGACCTTTTCCGATCGGACTTACAAGATCCACGATCCGCATCGCCATGCTTCCGCCCGGGCGCTCAAGGCGCAGCCGCTCATCCGGGAAGACCGGTGTCATATCTTCGAAATTGCCGCGGCGCATGATCTGGTCGAGCGGCAGATTGTTGACGCTCTTTAAGTATAAAAGGGCGCTGAATTTTTCGGTTGCGGACTTTACTCTCGTGTTTCCGCGGATGATATCTCCCGTTTTCAGTCCGAAACGGCGGATTTGGGACGGGGAAACGTAGACATCGCTGTCGCCCGGCATATAGTTGTCGGAGCGGATAAATCCAAATCCGTCCGGCATGACCTCGAGGATGCCGCAGGCCTCCTGGCCGCTGTCGAGCGTGCTGGTTTCCTGACGCGGTTCCTGTCTCGTCTCTGGTCTTGCTTCCTGACGCAGCGGCTCCTGTCTCATTTCCTGCCCTGCTTCCTGATGCGGCTCCTGTCTTTGCTCTTCCTCACGGTTATTCTGATTATAATTCCGTGGTTCCTGAAATCTACGCTCATTGAAACGCGGCGCTCTTGGACGGTACTCCTGGCGCTCTCCGTTTTCACTGTGCTCTTCCCGGCGGACATACCGCGGTCTCTGGTACGGGCGTGCGGTGCCGTTTTCCGAGGTTTCCCGATTCTGGCGCTCCATACCGTCCTCCCGCTTTTCCTGCGGTTCCTGATTCTGATCCTGTACAGTTTCCGTCTTTTTTTCCTCTTTTAGAACCGTCGGCTCTTCCATGTTTTTCTGGTTTTCTTTCTGATCTTCTTCCAGCATCCGCTCAATCAGCGCTTCTTTCCGCAGGGTGGAAATCCCCTTCATGTTTCTGGATTTTGCCAGCGCTTTCAGCGTGCTCAAAGGCAATGACTCATACTTTTCTCTTGTCATACCATTTTTCCTCTATCTATTCTCTATTTGATTTTCGGTTCTGTTTGGAGTTTTTAAGATATTTGATGCGCGAATATTTTTGCTGCAATTATTTAGAATCTGATTTTTGTCATTTTACTGCTGTGGATTTTTCTGCGGTTAGTGGGACTCGAACCCACACGCCGAAAGGCACAGGAACCTAAATCCTGCACGTCTGCCAATTCCGTCATAACCGCATATTATTTTTTCAAGAAAAGAAAAACCCCATAGAAAACCTCCATGGGCGTTTTCTATGGGTTATTTAGTGAAGCATCGGGGATTCGAACCCCGGACAACTTGATTAAAAGTCAAGTTCCCTTACCGCCTAAAATGCCCGCAAATACGCCATTTTTGCGAAAGCCCATGACACAAAAATGACACATTCAGATCTTAGCACATTGTGTCTATCCTGTCAAATAAAAAACCGCGTCAATTTTTGACACG
>NZ_QUHY01000026.1:0-42619 GCF_003479865.1 Blautia sp. AM47-4 | reverse complement strand
ATGTTTATAGCGGAAGTAATGAGTTGATTGTTTCATTTATAGCGGAAGTAATGAGTTGATTGTTTCACAGTTGCTAAGTAATTATGTGATTTTTTCATTGTTGTATTGCAATATTGAAAAATTGAAAAACTGTTTCGAGGAATTACAATTAATTTGTAAATCTGAGGGAATTAAAGCATGCGGACGGAATTTCTTTGAAAAATGGATTTTGTTATTACTATATGAAAACAAATACTATTTATTGAAGATAAGTTTACAGTTAAGACGTTTAATGAGACATTTAATAAGGCGTTTGCTAAGGAGATGATGAGATGCCATATTTTACGGTATTTACTTCGACATATAATAGAGGATATACACTTTTCAGATTATATGAGTCGTTGAAAAATCAGGGAACGACAGACTTTGAATGGTTGATTGTTAATGATGGATCGACAGACAATACG
This sequence comes from Blautia sp. AM47-4, assembly GCF_003479865.1. Taxonomy (NCBI): domain Bacteria; kingdom Bacillati; phylum Bacillota; class Clostridia; order Lachnospirales; family Lachnospiraceae; genus Blautia; species Blautia sp. AM47-4. Next base: position 42,173 of record NZ_QUHY01000026.1, on the reverse strand, counting down.
CATCAATTAGTTGAAGAGTGGATCAGGAAAGAAAAAGAATTTTCAATTAGATATTTGGAAAAAGAAAATGGAGGAAAACCAAGAGCAATCAATTATGGGATTCGGTATGCGAGAGGTAAATTCTTTTTTATGGTTGATTCTGATGATTTTCTATTACCGAATGCGTTATCAAAAATGAAAAATTGGTGCAAAGAGATTGAAAATAATTCAGATTATATTGGTGTTGGAGCAGCCAGGGGATTTCCAGATGGTTCTTATATAAAGGGTGTTTCACCTATTGTAAACGAACAAGGATATGTAGACGCTACGAATCTACAGAGAATACAATTTAATTTGGATGCAGATATGTGTGAGGCATATAAGACAAAAATATTGAAAAAATATCCGATGCCGGAATGGCCGGGCGAAAAATTTGCACCAGAACAAATCGCATTGAATGAAATTGCGTTGGATGGTTATAAATTGCGGTGGCATTCAGATATTATTTATCAGTGTAATTATCTGGATGATGGCCTTACCAAGGGAAGCAAAGTATTAGAAAAAATAACCCAATGGGTTATGCGATGATGTATTGTCATATGCTGAAATATCCTGAGTGTTCAAAAAAGCAAAAATTTTATGCTGCCTGTCAAGTGGTTGCATTATCAATAGTTGGGGGACATATAGAATATGGTTTTCAAGGACAGAATAAAAGATTGATATTATGCGCACTTATTCCGGGTATTTTTTTAGCAATTCGGCGTAGATATCAATTCAGAAAGGTATCAACATGATTTCAATTATTATACCTATTTTTAACGCAGAAAATTATTTGAAAAGAATGTTAGAAAGCATTTTGGGTCAATCATATCAAAAGTTTGAGTGTATTTTAATTGATGATGGTAGTAGTGATTCATCTTATAGTATATGTAAGGAGTATGAAGAAAAAGATACTCGCATGCGTTGCTTTACGCAGAAAAATCATGGAGTTTCTTACACAAGAAATAAAGGAATAAGTTTGGCAAGAGGAAAATTCATAGCGTTTTTGGACGCTGATGATTTTATTCCACCCAATTATCTGTATGAACTAGTAAAATGTTGCGAAATAGGCGATGTTGCAATATGCGATACAGTGTTTCTTGATGAAAAAGCGGTGAAATTTAGATTTACAGTAGGAAAAACTGTATTAACACGAACCGATGCGATAAATGCTCTTTTGATTCGGAAATCTATTAATTCGGGTCCGGCAGGAAAATTGTACAAAAAAGAATTGATTGCAAATTTAAAATTTCCGTCAATAAAAACATATGAAGATATTCTTTTTACATTGGACGCGTTATTAAATGCAAATAAAATTGTAACGACAGATCGAACACAATATTTTTATGTTGAAAATAATAATGGAGCAATGAGTAAGATGATAAAAAATCCTTCATTGGATATCATTATTGCAACAGAAAGGTTGCTTCAGGTTATCGCACAAAGGAAGGATTTAAAGCCAGAATGTTGTTATGTTACAGTATCCCATTTGTTTCAATATGTAATAGGACTTTTTCAGGAGAATAATTATAGAAATTCAGAATTTGTTGATGGGACAAGAAAATTATTCCGGAAATATATGTGTCTTATTCTTACTTGTAGAGCAATTCCTTGGAAAGAGAAACTTGTGTTTTTTTTATTTGGTCAGGGAATATTTTTGCAAAATGGAAAAAGAATTCATTGGATAAGGAAGGAATGAAAATGGCAAAAATTTATATGTATGCTCATGGCGGGAGTGGAAATCATGGATGCGAAGCAATTGTGCGTTCTACATGTGATATGTTAAACAATCCATTATGGGATGAAATATTGCTCATTTCTTCTAAAACGGAAGAAGATATAAAATATGGGTTAGATAAAATTTGTACAATTAAGAAAGATGTACAGTCATATTCCAAAATAACTTTACCATTTATTCGGGCATATATAGCATTAAAATTAAAAAATGACTATGTGCCGTTAGATAAACTTAACTATAAGAAAACCATTGACATGGTGCATAAAAACGACATTGTATTATCTATAGGCGGTGATAATTATTGTTATGCTGATGTGAATAAATATATTATGCTACATAATATGATGATTTCTAGGGGAGCCAAGACAGTATTATGGGGATGTTCTATCAATCCGGAAGTATTGAGTAATCCGGAAATTGTTAATGATGTGAGACAATATCAGCTTATTACAGCAAGAGAATCTATTACTTATAATGCACTGAAAAAAATAAATCCCAATACCATACTTGTTGCAGATCCTGCATTTGGACTCAAAACAGCATATGCAGAAATTCCATCTAAGTTTATCAATAAAAACATGGTAGGAATTAATTTGAGTCCGATGGTACAAAAAGAAGAAAAGATTTCAGGAATTATAATGAAAAATTATGAGATCTTGATAGAACATATTTTGAAAGAAACAGATATGGCAATTGCATTAATTCCTCATGTAATCTGGGATGACAGTGATGATAGGATACCATTAATGCAGTTGTATGAACGTTATAAAAAAAGTGGAAGAGTTTTAGTAATAGAAGATCAAAATTGTTCAAAACTTAAGTATGCGATTTCAAAATGTAGATTTTTTGTTGGGGCAAGAACGCATTCCACTATTGCGGCATATTCTTCGGGGATACCAACACTGGTTGTAGGATACTCTGTAAAGGCAAGAGGAATTGCTAGGGACTTGTTTGGAGATGAAGAACAGTATAGTTTATCTGTTCAAAGGCTGAAAGAAACAGATGAGTTGCTTAAAAAGTTTAGATGGATATTAGAAAATGAAGAATTAATCAAAAAACAATTAAATAGCAAAATACCAGAAGTTATTAAAAGAGCATTAACTGCAAAAGAATATGTTGAGCGATTACTTTAAAGAGGAGATGGTTCATGTCTAGATTAGAAAATTCTGCTAAGAATATTTTGGGGTCATTTGGGAATAATTTTGTGGCTTCTTTATTAGGCTTGATTTCTAGAACTGTGTTTATCTATACATTGGGAGCGGATTACTTGGGACTATCTGGGCTCTTAAGTAATGTTTTAGGATTTTTGGCGATTGGTGAATTGGGGATTGCAACTGCAATTGGGTTCAGTCTTTATAAGCCTTAGCTGAGAAAGATTATAAGTCCATCAGTACATTAATGTCCGTCTATAGAAAAGCATATTCGGTTATAGGTGTTATTGTGCTTTTAGCTGGAATTATTCTATTTCAATTCTTAGATTTTTTTGTTCCCGTAGAACAACAGCCAGACGGAACAACCTTTGCTTACTTTGCGTTTTTAATTAATACTGTTATTGGTTATTTTTTATCATATAAGACCACACTGATATCCTCAGATAACCAAGCGTTTAGACTGATTCCAATTAATGTATCAATAAATTGTGTTCAAACACTTTTGCAGATTATTGCATTGTTAATTTGGAAAAGTTATATTGTATATTTAACAATACAGATCGGATGCTCGATCGTTTTGATGGCCGCACAAAATTTATACATAACAAAAAAATATGATAAAGTTACTTTTTATTCAAAGGATAGACTGACAGGTGCTCAAAAACAGGAAATTCAAAAAAATATATCAGGATTGATTGTTGCAAAAATAGGAGACTATTTGGTTAATTCAACGGATAATCTTATTATTACAAAACTTGTAAGCTTAGTAGCCACAGGAATATATTCCAACTATCTTTTGATTCGGAATCTGATCAACGGATACATAAGTGCTTTGTTTGCAGGTGTCACTGCTGGAATAGGAAATATAGTGGCAGTGGAGAATGATGAAAAAAAATTAGATGTATTTAATACAATGTTTTTCATTGCCTTTTTTATTTATAGCATAGAAGCTACATGTTTTATGTGTTTATTTAATCCATTTATTGGTGAAATTTGGATTGGTGAAAAATACTTATTTAGAACAGGAACTGTAGCAATTATTGTAATAAATAATTATCTGACAGGATTACGAATGCCACTCATTACCATGAAGGGAGCAGCGGGGAAATATTTAGAAGATGCTTGGGTTCCATTTGCTTTTGCGATTATTAACTTGGTTGCATCTATCTTATTTGCTAAGCCGTTTGGGGTTTCAGGAGTTTTTCTGGGTACAATTGTTGGCAGTCTACTTACTGCTGATTGGTATAGGCCAATTGTAATCTATAGATCTGTATTTCATTGTCCTGTTAGAGCGTATTATAAACGATATGTATTATATGTTTGCTTAGGGATTATCTATATTGCACTGGCATATTGGACTTGCACCTGGATTTCTAGGGGAAATATCTACTTTAGATTTGTAGAAAAAGCGGTTGTTGCTATTGCTATTCCAAGTGGATTTAATTATATTTTGTTTCACCATACCAATGAATTTAATTCTGTAATGAAGCTTATGAAACGTATTGGAAAAAGACCGTTGGGCAAAATTAAAGACTTTTTAAAACGGAGAAATTATGAATAAAAAAGTTAGCATTATTATTCCATGCTTTAATGGAGAACGTTTTATTGATAGATGTTTACATTCTATTGAAATTCAAAATTATCCACATATTGAAGTGGTTGTGGTAAATGATGGATCGATAGATCAAAGTGAATCCAAGATATTGGAATGGAAAGAAGTACTGGAAAATAAAAAGATTTCATTAATATATATTAAACAAAAAAATCAAGGGATTGGAAGCGCAATAAATACCGGCCTGAAATATATTTCTGGAGAGTATTTATTATTATTGGACATCGATGACGAGTATTTGCAAGGTGCATTGTTAGAGCGAGTACAGTTTTTAGAAAGTCATAGGGAAATGGATGTAGTGCGTTCGAATGGGTGGTATGTAAGAAAAAATGGAAAAAGCCTGTTTATTTATCATGAATGTGAGAAAAATATTCAGGATGTTTTTACGGCATTATTGGAAGGGAAGACAAATAATTGGGCTGGAAGTTATATGGTTAGAGTGTCTTCCTTGTTTAAATTTTATCCTGAAAGAGAAATTTATCAATCAAAATATGGACAAAATTTACAACTGTTATTGCCATTGCTTTACAATAAAAAATGTGGATTTATTGATAAACCACATATGAATTATAACCAGCAAGAAAATTCATTAACCAAACTAATGTTGAAAAGAGTAAAAAGAAAAAGAGTTTAGATAATGCGAATGGTTTTCGTGATATTAGAGAACATATGGTTCAGATTATTATTCATGATGAAAGGGAACGAGAATATTATCTAGATATTATACAAAATTTTTACTGGAGAAGTGTCATGCAGATTGCAGGGGTGTATAATGATGACATTTTGATGAAAGAAGCTTTTTTGAAATTAAAAATAAATAAAAATGTACAATTGGATGACTATATTATATATTGTCGTTTGACACATCCTGAACTTGTTTTATTATTACGTTTGTTTAGAAAAATAAAATCTAAATTAGGAAATTTGTGAAGGCAGATCATGCAAAGGGCTATGATGATTATATATATGGCCGTGAGACTATGTGATGCTTATGTCAAAAAAAGTGCAAAAGAATTACAGTATGATTACAACAGGCTTTGTTGAACAGGAAGGTGAAGATTATGCCTAAATTCGCAGATAAAAGTCAATGCACAGGTTGCACTGCCTGTGTAAGCATTTGTCCACGGAACTGTATTCAGATGAAAAAAGATAATGCAGGATTTGAGTTTCCGGTAATTATGGAGCGGTCTGCGTGTATTGCTTGTGGGGCTTGTGAAAGAGTATGTCCCGTGTTAATGAAGAAAAAAGATGATGAAAACCTATCAACGTCTGCATATGCGGCATTCTCTAACAATAATGCACTTCGACTGGAGAGTTCCTCCGGTGGAATTTTCTCTGAGTTAGCAGCTACCATTTTACAGCGAGGCGGAGTGATCTATGGTGCAAGCTATGATGACGAAGGCGTAGTCAGACATATTGAGATCAAAGAGCAAACAGAACTCGGCAAACTACAAGGAGCGAAATATTCGCAAAGTATTTTAGGAGACTGCTTTTTAAGCATAAAAAAACAACTGGATTCCGGACGAATAGTGTTGTTTTCAGGTACACCTTGTCAGGTAGCCGGATTGAAAGCTTTTTTAAAACGAGATTATGAGAATTTGGTCTGCATAGATTTTGTATGTCATGGAGTGCCGTCTCCGATGGTATGGGAAAAATATGTAAAGTATCGATCTCTAACGGATAATAGTGATTCATTTCCACAGCATATAAATTTGCGAAATAAGGAAAGTGGTTGGAGTCATTACGCATACTCGGTTGAATTTGCTTATGCAGACAAGAAACGCTATTTATGTAAAAATGGTGATGATCCCTTCATGCAATTATTTGTAAAAGATTATATTTTGCGGGAATCTTGTAGTAGCTGTCATTTTAAAGGATATCATCGTGTTAGTGATATAACATTAGGCGATTTCTGGGGAATATGGAATATTAATCCCAAAATGGACGATAATAAAGGAACATCTCTTATATTAACGCATACTGCAAAAGGCGAAAAAATGATGAACGCAGTTTCTGAAAACATAAAATGTGAACAAGTTTATTTGGAACAGGCGGCAAGAGAAAATCCATCGTTATTGAGATCATCAGTTCATAAACAAAATAGAGATATTGTTTTAAAAACTATTGAAAGCGAAAATTTTCAGGAAATATTGCCATTACTTCAAGTAAAACAACCACAAAGGCGAAGTAAGAAGGAAATAATTAAGCGTGTACTCAAAAAGCTGTGTGGGTTAGGATGAGTCACGATAACGGAGGACATTATCAATGAAATGGCTACGGCAGCACAAATGGACGCTCATTATCAGCGTACTTCTATTCCTCGGAATCACAAACTGCCAAAACCTCGACCAATCAAAACACTCCCTAAGCTACTCTTCCTATCAGATCCCCTCCGACAAAATCGATACCCCAATCCGGATTTTGCAGCTGACGGATCTGCACAACAGCGAGTTTGGAGAAGACAATCAGGAGCTGATTGACCGGATAGCAAGTCAGTCGCCCGATCTGATTCTGCTTACAGGGGATCTGTTAAATTCCGGAGAGCCTGTCACAGAGATTGCTACCAATTTAATTTCTTCTCTATGTGAGATTGCTCCCGTCTATCTGTCCCTGGGAAATCATGAGATAGAATACCGGGACAATTTTGGCACAGACATCACACAATTGTATCAGGACGCCGGTGCAATCGTTCTGGAGCACCAATACCGGGATATTACTGTAAAAGGCCAGTCTCTTCGCATCGGCGGCATTTACGGTTACTGCCTGCCGGACAAATACCTGGAAACGGAAGAAGCTGATCTTAGCGAATGCATGTTTCTGTGGGATTTTGAGAATACCGACCGTTACAAGATCCTGCTTAGTCATCTTCCGATTGCCTGGCTGAAAAATGATGCCCTGGAGGAATGGAACATGGACTGCGTGTTTTCCGGCCATCTTCACGGAGGGCAGGTCATTTTACCTGGGATCGGCGGTGTATATGCGCCGGATATGGGCTGGTTTCCGGGACGGCTGAAGGGTGTTTTTGATTCGAAGGATGGAAAACGGCATCTGGTTTTGTCTGCGGGGCTTGGAAATACGGAGGTGATTCCGCGGTTCAACAATATTCCGGAGATTGTCTGCGTGGATCTTGTACCGGAAGGAGGATGGTGAAAAAACTTGCACATGGATTAGGACTGCGAATGTTACGGTTCGCGGGGAACCAGTGAACCGTAACTTAATCTGGGCATATTGGTTCACAGGATCGGCTGGCAGCTTGACATGCCGCCGGTCCTGTATTATAATAACGATGTTCACGAAAATGAAAGGAAAGATGTACATGAACAAACAGGAATCGGATATTTTGAACGTGATCCTGCAATACCACTGCCGGAACCAGCGTGCGCTGGCGGAGCGGTGTGGGTTTTCACTGGGAATGGTAAACCGTTCGGTGAAAGCGCTGCAGGGGCAGGGTTTTTTAACAACAGATATGGAGCTGACGGAAAAAGCCAAGCTTGAGATGGCAAAGCATCGCCCGAAAAACGCGGTGATTCTGGCTGCCGGATATGGAATGCGGATGGTGCCGATTAATATGGAAACGCCGAAAGGACTTTTGGAAGTAGAGGGGGAACCGCTGATCGAGCGGCTGATCCGTCAGCTTCATGCGGTAAAGGTGAAGGAAATTTATGTTGTCGTTGGTTTTAAAAAGGAACAGTACGATTATCTGGTTGACCGGTATGGCGTGAAGCTGGTTGTCAATATGGAGTATGCAGAGAAAAACAACCTGCATTCCCTGGCAAAGGTATTGCCGCAGCTTGGTGAAACGTATCTTATGCCGTGCGACCTCTGGTGCCGGGAAAATCCGTTTTCGGAGTATGAGTGGTATTCCTGGTATCTGGTGAGCGATGCAAAAGATCCCGACAGTACGGTTCGTGTGAGCCGGAAGTGGGAGCTTGTGCCCCAAGGCGGGGAAAAAGAAGGAAATCATATGATCGGCATCAGCTATCTGACGGATTCTGTGGCACAGTCGATGGCGCGGCGAATCGAAACGATGGTACAGGATCGCCGGTATGACCATGTTTTCTGGGAGGATGCCCTTTTTGCGGAAAACGGGATGCCGGTGCAGGCAAAGCTTGTCCCGGAAGGTGCTGTGGTGGAGATCAATACCTACGAGCAGCTGCGGGAGCTGGATGAAAATTCGGATCAGCTGAAGTCGGATGCGATGGCAGAAATTGAACGGGTGCTTTCGGTTTCCGGGGAGGAGATCACGGGGATTGAGGTCCTGAAAAAGGGAATGACAAACCGTTCGTTTTTATTCCGCTGTCGCGGCGGGCGGTATATTATGAGGATTCCGGGGGAAGGTACGAGTCTTCTGATCAACCGCAGGCAGGAGGCGGCGGTATATCGGACGCTGGACGGAAAGGGAATCTGCGATGAAATCGTGTCGATCAATCCGGAAAACGGCTATAAGATTACGAAATATCTGGAAGGCGCGCGTGTCTGCGATCCGGAAAAGCCGGAGGATGTGCAGGCCTGTATGAAAAAGCTCCGCTCCTTCCATGAGGAGCATCTGAATGTGGAGCATACGTTTTCTCTGTTTGAACAGATCGCATACTATGAAAGTCTGTGGGAGGGGGAACCGTCTGTTTATCGGGATTACAGCACGACGAAAGCGCATGTGCTGGAGCTTGAGGCTTATCTGGAAGCACAGCCGAAGGTGTGGACGCTGACGCATATTGATGCGGTGCCGGATAATTTTCTGTTTGTGGAGAAAAACGGTGGAACGGAAATCCGTCTGATTGACTGGGAATATGCGGGCATGCAGGATGCACATGTGGATCTGGCGATGTTCTGCATTTACGCCATGTATGACCGTCCGCAGGTGGATGCGCTGATCGACTGCTATTTTACGGAAGGCTGTCCGCAGGAGGTGCGCACGAAGATTTACGCATACATTGCGGTGTGCGGGCTTTTATGGAGCAACTGGTGTGAGTACAAGAGCCGGTTAGGCGTGGAGTTTGGCGAGTATTCGCTGAAACAGTACCGATATGCTAAGGATTACTATAAACTTGTTAAGCAGGAGCTTGCCAAAAGCAAAGGTCAGGAAGAATAAGAGGGTGGAAGAATGAAAGCGATGGATGTGGGGCAGAGACCGGAAAGTGAAACTCAGCAGAAAAATCATGTAGAACGTGCAATTATCATGGCGGCGGGAACGGGAACGCGGATGCGGCCGGTAACGCTTACTACGCCGAAACCGCTGATCCGTGTGAAGGGTGTCCGCATGATTGATACGGTGATTCAGGCGCTGCATGAAAATGGAATTTATGAGATTTATGTAGTAGTGGGATATCGGAAAGAGCAGTTTGCGTGCCTTACCGCAGAATATAAAGGTGTGACACTGATCGAAAATCCATACTGGGATTCCTGCAATAATATTGCATCGCTCTATGTGGCGCGGGAACAGTTGGAAAATGCAATGATTCTGGATGGGGATCAGATTATATACAAAAAAGAAATTCTTGCACCGGAATTTACGCATTCTGGCTACAATGCTGTCTGGACGGACGAAAAGACGGATGAATGGCTGATGCAGGTGAAGGATGGAATCGTGTGTTCCTGTAGCCGGACCGGCGGTAAGGGCGGCTGGCAGCTCTTCAGTGTATCACGTTGGAACCGGGAGGACGGAAAGCGGCTGAAACGCCACCTGGAACTGGAATTTGAAAAAAAACAGAACCGTCAGATTTACTGGGATGATGTGGCGATGTTCTGTCATTTTGAAGAATATGAGCTTGGCATTTATCCTATGCAGGAAGGCGATCTGATTGAGATTGATGATTTCTCGGAACTCTGCGATCTGGATCCGTCTTACTGCGGATATGAGGCACAGGGGCAGGAAAAATCAGAAGAAAAATAAGCTGGATCGGGCAGTATAGCAGAAAGGAACAGAAAACATGAATACAGTTGATGAAAACAGAGTGGCGAAAAAGAAACAGAGCGGAAAAATACGGAAAAAAGGTCAGATTGACTGGATGATCACGCTGCTGCCGCTGGGACTGATTGCAGCGCTCAGCATTTTGTTTTTCCTCCTGCCGGAACAGTCCAACACAGTTCTTGCGAAGGTACGCTTCTTCTTGGGAGATACCTTTGGAGTCTATTATCTTGCAATTGGCCTTGGCGTTTTTCTGCTCTCTTTGTATCTGGCATTTTCAAAATATGGCGATATTGTGTTAGGAGAGCAGGATGAGAAACCGAAATATTCTTTTTTTGCCTGGGGATCCATGATGTTTACGTGCGGCCTTGCGGCAGACATTCTGTTTTATTCTTTTGCAGAATGGGTGATGTATGCTGCTGATCCGCAGATTGAAAAGATGGGCGGAATCCAGGAGTGGGCGGGCGTGTACCCGCTGTTTCACTGGAGTCTGATTCCGTGGGGCTTTTATCTCGTTCTCGCTGCCGCATTTGGGTTTATGCTGCACGTGCGGAAACGGAACCGGCAGCGGTATTCAGAAGCCTGCCGTCCGATTATGGGAAAACAGACGGACGGCATCGGCGGACGGCTGATTGATCTGCTGGCGGTATTTGCACTCCTTGCAGGAACGGCAACGACATTCAGCGTGGCAACGCCGCTGATGGCAAGTGCAATCAATGCATTGTTTCATATCAATCTGGACCGGAACGCAGTGACAATTGTGATTCTGCTGATTACGTGTTTTGTGTACACGTATTCGCTGCTTCACGGCTTCCGCGGAATCGGTTTTCTGGCAAAGCTCTGCATCTATCTGTTTTTCGGGCTACTGGCGTACGTGCTGCTGTTCGGCGGACAGACGCGGTATATTATCGAGACGGGATTTTCATCGCTGGGACGGATGATTCAGTATTTCCCGACGTTGGCGACCGATACCGATCCGCTGCGCGAGACGCATTTTCCGCAGAACTGGACTATTTATTACTGGGCATACTGGATGGTATGGTGCGTGGCGGCGCCATTTTTTATCGGAAGTATTTCCCGGGGAAGAACGGTGCGGCAGACAATCCTTGGCGGATATGGATTCGGCGTTGGCTCCACGATTTTAAGCTTTATCATCCTGGGAAATGAATCGATGGGGATGCAGATGGCGGGAAAAGCGGATTTTATCGCGCGGTATGCCAAAGACGGTGATCTCTATGGAATGATTATCGCCATGATCCAGAAGATCCCGTGTGCATCGCTGGTTCTTGTCGTTCTGCTGCTCACGATGATTGCCTTTTATGCGACCTCGTTTGATTCGATTGCGCTGACGGTTTCCTGCTACAGCTACCGCCGTCTGGAAGAGGGACAGCAGCCATCGAAAGCGATTCAGCTTATGTGGTGCCTTCTGCTGATTCTGCTTCCGATTGCACTGGTCTTTTCCGAAAGCTCTATGAGCAATCTGCAGTCGGTCAGTATCGTGGCAGCGTTTCCGATCGGAATGGTAATTCTTCTGATTGTGGCGGGATTCCTAAAGGATGCCGGAGCATATCTGAAAGAAATAAAGAAGAAATGATTTTTTATGCAGCATGAAAATAGAGCCGGATTTCTATTTGGCGGAAATCCGGCTGTGTGCATTTCAGACAGTGTAGGTCTATACAAACAGTGTACACCCCTGCCGCTTGAACTGTTCGATCTTTTCGTCAATGAGCTCCGGCGTTACACCGAGATGCTCGGCAAGACACTGCTTGCAGAAAAACTGTTCTGCGCCGCGGTTGATAAATTTACGGTGGGCGCCGATCTCGTTATGTGTGAGTTCTTTGCCGCACTGCATACAGCGTGCCATCAGAGTTTTACGACCTTTGCACGGTATACTTTTGATGCAAACGGCTCGAGTTCTGTGACAAGGGATGCATTGTTTGCACACAGGTTCTCGCCGGTCCAGACCTCAGTAAGTTCCAGAGTACGGCCAGTGGAGAACGGAAGGCCGATCTCATCCAGATTCATGGCTGCACGCGATTTTTCATCACTGAGATTGAACATGCCGATAGCAAGATTTCCGTTTGCGAGCGCTTTTACATAAATCAGAACGTTGTCATTCCATGCATGGTTTTTCACTTTATACGGCTGACGGCAGAGCGGATCCTGGTTGATGCGGATCATTTCGTCATTCATGAGAATGCGGCGGGTTTCGTCGCTCATCTCGCGGATGTCGCAGCCGATCATCAGCGGGGAGCCAAGGAATGCCCACAGTGCATAGTGTGTCTGATACTGGACATCGCTGCAGCCGGCCAGTCCAACATTTCCTTTTCCATGCATGCCGACGATCAGCATGTCCATATCGTTGAAGCAGCCGACGCCGTTGTACGGATGCAGTTTTTCCTGCTGTGCCACGAGATCTTTGACAGAATCCCAGGTATCAAAGATGTCGCCGGTGGAACGCCACATGGAAGCGCCGGTTTCTTTGATCCACTCATGCGTTTCATCAGCACCCCAGGAGCAGGCAGAGAAGAGAATGTCGCGGCCGCAGTTCTCGAGTGCCAGTCCCATGCGGCGGTACAGATATTTTCCGTGCAGGATCGGACTGTGGTAGCAGTAGTCGTATTTTAAGAAATCAACATCCCAGGATGCGAAAGTTTCCGCATCGACAAATTCGTGCTCATAGCTGCCAGGGTAGCCGGCACACGTCATGTTTCCGGCGCAGGAATACATACCGAATTTCAGCCCTTTGGAATGAACGTAATCGGCAACGGCTTTCATACCATACGGAAATTTTTCCGGATCCGGCACAAGACGGCCGTTTTCATCGCGTTCACGTAAAGACCAGCAGTCGTCGATGACAAGATATTCGTATCCTTTATCGCGCAGGCCGCTCTCGGCCATGACATCAGCAGTTTCAAAAATCATTTTTTCATTGATATTTTCTCCGAAGGTGTTCCAGGAATTCCAGCCCATCGGCGGTGTAAGTTTGATCATAGTATTGACCTCCCGTAAGTTTTGATGTACTTTGAGTATAGATGGATTTCCAGAGCAAAACCATGGAATTTTAAGACAAAAGCATGGATTTTTGCTTCATAAAGAATAAAATACGGGAAAAGGAAAGAATATGCTTGTATCAGAAATGAACGGGATCCGGCCTGTCGATGCCGGGCGGCAGGACTGCCATGATCTGCATTCCTGGGGGCCGGGTGTACGGCAGTGCTATATTATACATTATATTATAAGCGGAAAGGGAACGTTTACCTGCGGGAAAAAGACGTACACGCTTACCGCCGGACAGAGCTTTTTAATCTGTCCAGAGCAGGTGGTGCAGTACGCGCCGGATGAGAACGAGCCGTGGGAATATGTGTGGGTTGATTTTGTCGGGGAACAATGCCGGCAGATTCTGGCACGGTCGGTACTGAACCCACAGCAGCCGGCGGCGCCGCCTCTCCGTCAGGAAAGGCTTCTGCCGTATTTTGAGCGTCTCTGCCAGATGGAACTCTATCGCCGGAACAGCCAGGAGGCCGTCGGTGTGCTGCTTGCGCTTCTGGGCGTGTACCAGGATCTGGCGGAGCCGCAGCGGGAGGAGAGAAAGAAGGAGGATCCGCGGATTATGGAGCGATGGCTCTGATTGCCGCAGGGTATCACAGGAGTGAGTTCTGCGCGGAGACAATTGCGCGGAAAATGGCGGTCAGCCGCACAACGCTGAACCGTCTGTTTCAGAAGAAAATCGGCTGGTCACCAGGACAGTATCTGCTGGAATATCGGCTGCAGCAGTCAGAAAAGCTGCTGCAGATGGGGATGACGGTCAAACAGACGGCGCTGTCGTGCGGATTTGAAGATCCCTTTTACTATTCCCGTGTGTTCCGGAAACACTATGGAATGCCGCCGTCGGATTACCGGCTGGAGTTTGCAGAAATTCAGTGAACGGCGGGCGTTACCGCTCGTCGGAGAGATAATTCCGCATAGAGCGCAGGGCGGACTTTTCCAGCCGGCTGACCTGCGCCTGCGAGATGCCGATTTCCCGGGCAACCTCCATCTGGGTCTGCCCTCATAGAAACGCATGCGGATGATCTGGCGTTCGCGCTCATTGAGACGGGCGACCGCGTCCTGCAGGGCGAGGTTCTGCACCCAGTTTTCTTCTTTATTTTTCTTATCACTTAACTGATCCATGACATACAGGGTATCGCCGCCTTCCGTGTAGACGGGCTCATACAGACTCATTGGGCTTTGGATTGCATCGAGGGCATAGACGATATCCTCTTTTCCAATGCCGATTTCAGCGGCGATTTCCTCGATCGAAGGCTCTTTCTGGTTCTGCTTGAGATAAAGTTCGCGGGCGCAGATGGCGCGGTAGGCAGTATCCCTGAGGGAACGGCTGACGCGGATCGCATTGTTGTCACGCAGATACCGCCGGATTTCACCGATGATCATCGGCACGGCATAGGTGGAGAAACGGACGTTTAAGGTCGTGTCGAAGTTATCAATCGCCTTAATCAGGCCGATACAGCCGATCTGAAAGAGATCGTCGGCGTTTTCACTGCTGTTGGAGAAGCGCTTGATCACGCTTAAGACAAGGCGCAGATTGCCCTGAATGTAGCGTTCGCGGGCAGCAGCATCTCCTTCGCGGGCCTTTTTCAGCAGAGTCTCTTTTTCTTCGGCATTCAGTACGGGAAGGCGTGATGTATTGACTCCGCACAGTTCAACTTTATTGATCGCCATGGTATGCATCCTCCTGAAACATGGAACGTATGGTTACCGTTCGTTACTGTTATACGTTCATGATTGGCAGTTGGCGGGACGAATATACGAGAGCCCGGAAAATTTCATAAAGTTTTAGTCCTTGACAAAGCTTTTGGAAAATGATTTCCTGCTATTGTAGAAACGGCGGAAAGTGTGATAAGATAAGGGAAGTGTACGAAATGCGAGGTCTTGTTTTATGATGAGTGGAAAGGAACGAAGAGAAGAGATTCTTCAAAGAATAACAAACAGTAAGACGCCGGTCTCCGGTGCAGCGCTGGCGAAGAGCTGTGAAGTCAGCCGTCAGGTGATTGTCCAGGACATTGCCCTGATCCGCGCTGCCGGATACGATGTGATTGCGACAAACCGCGGCTACATCTGCAGCAGCCCGGTGAGAGAGACGCGGGTCTTTGAGGTGAATCACACGGATGAGCAGATGCAGGACGAGCTGAATACAATTGTGGATTTCGGCGGCGTTGTGCTGGATGTGATTGTGCGTCACGAGGTTTACGGAGAACTGCGGGCGGAACTGAATATCAGTTCACGAAATAAGGTGGCACTGTTTATGGAAGAAATCCGGCAGGGAAAATCACGGCCGCTAAAGAATATCACATCAGGGGAACATTTTCATACCGTATCGGCAGACTCTGCGCAGACCCTGGATCTGATTGAAGAGGAACTGCGAAAGAAAGACTACCTGGTGCGGAGTGTGAAATAGGGGAAAAAGCCCTTATTTTCACAAAAAACTGTTATTCGAAAAAATTTTAAATTTTTTTAAAAAAGGTGTTGACTTTTCTCTTAGGATAGTGTAATATACATGATGTCAGCGGGAACGAGTGATAAACAAAGAGTTCTAAAGCGACAAAGAAATGTGCGTTTAGCTCAGCTGGATAGAGCGTTTGGCTACGGACCAAAAGGTCGGGGGTTCGAATCCTCTAACGCACGGACGGTAACCGTCTTGGTGAAAACCAGGGCGGTTTTTTCGTATGCAGAATGAAAAATAAAACAAGCGGCCTTTTGGTCAGCAGCCAGACGGCCGCACTTTTTGAAAAAATCATGGGGAAATAACTTGTACGCTCATTGACACAAGTGAGATACATCTCCTATAATAAAGCCAAATTTAAGATCTCGAAAGGGGACAAGTTATGGCTAAGTTAGTAATTGATGCGAACAGAAAGCTTTCAAAAATCAATAAGGAAATCCAGGGACAGTTTTCGGAGCATCTGGGAAGATGTATTTATGAAGGACTCTATGTAGGAGAAAATTCCGATATTCCGAACGTGAACGGAATGCGTACCGATGTTGTTGAAGCACTGAAAAATATCAAAGTTCCGGTACTGCGCTGGCCGGGCGGATGTTTTGCAGATGAATATCACTGGAAAGACGGTATCGGACCGAAAGAAAGCCGCAAAAAAATGATCAACACCAACTGGGGCGGTGTTGTCGAGGACAACAGCTTTGGTACCCACGAGTTCTTTGAGCTCTGCCGCCAGATCGGATGTGAGACCTATATCAATGGAAATATGGGAAGCGGTACCGTACAGGAGATGTCGGAGTGGGTTGAATATATGACATTTGACGGGGTATCTCCGATGGCAGACCTTCGCGCGGAAAATGGCCACGAAAAGCCGTGGACTGTCGATTTCTTCGGTGTCGGCAATGAGAACTGGGGCTGCGGCGGAAATATGAATCCGGAATTCTACGGAAATATGTACCGCAGATATCAGACCTTTGTGCGTGATTACGATGGAAACAAAAAGATCCGGAAGATTGCCTGCGGTGCCAATGCGGATGATTATGAGTGGACGCAGGAAGTGATGAAAGCATGCTTCCGCAGAACCTCCCCGCAGCAGCACGGCATGATGGATGGACTGTCCCTTCATTACTATACGGTTCCGGAAACCTGGGATCACAAGGGCAGTGCAACGGAATTTGCGGAAAAAGACTGGTATAAGACCATGAAAAAGACGATGTACATGGAAGAGCTGATCCGCCGTCACAGCGCCATTATGGATCAGTACGACCCGGACAAAAAGGTAGGCATGATCGTGGATGAGTGGGGTACCTGGTATGATGTGGAGCCTGGAACGAATCCGGGATTTCTGTATCAGCAGAATACCATGCGTGACGCACTGGTCGCAGGTATCAACCTGAATCTTTTCAACAAACACAGCGACCGCGTCAAGATGGCAAATATCGCACAGATGGTCAATGTTCTGCAGTCGATGATCCTGACCGAGGGGGAAAAGATGGTCAAAACTCCGACGTATCATGTTTTCGATCTGTATCAGGTACATCAGGAAAATGATCTTCTGGCAAGCTCTCTGGAAACGGAGCAGGTTGGTCTGGAAGACGAATACATGGTTCCGAATCTGACGGAATCTGTTTCGGTAGATGCCAACGGTGTACTTCATATTACGATGACGAATGTGGATCTGGAGAAAGCATATCCGGTAGAGGCGGTACTTCTTGGAAAAGAAGTCGGCGAGATCAAAGCCGAGATCGTAACCGGCCATATGCAGGATAAAAACACCTTTGAAGCGCCGGAGACGGTTGGCGTTCAGGGCTTTGACGGTGTGCAGGCAACAAAAGAGGGAATTTCCTTTACCATTCCGGCATGCAGTGTGCTTCATATCGCCGTAAAATAGGGAAACCATAAAAACCAGAAGATATTTGGGATGAAAAAAGATTCGGTTCCGGAGGAGTTTGATGGACGGAAATACCAGGATCTGTAAAAAATGCCTGCTTCGTGAGATGGACGAGGCAGGCTTTTTTCAGAATATGTACGATTATATTGCGAGAATTCCGGCGGACGATAAAACGCCGGAGGAGGAATACGAGCGGCGGCTTTCGATCTGTAAGGAATGCGAAAAGCTGCTGTCCGGCATGTGCCGCATGTGCGGCTGCTACGTGGAGATGCGGGCAGCGATTGCACTGCGGGACTGCCCGGGGAAAAAGTGGTAGCAAAAGAGAAACCCCGCACAGCGGATCCTGTGAAAACAACGGATCCCTGTGCGGGGTTTTGAGAATCAGCGAAGTCGGTAAGATCAGTTGGGACTTGTTTGCGTCTCCGTTGCGACTTTCGGATCCTTGAAATAGCGGGACAGCTCGGCACGGAGATGAACAGCGTCAGAAATTCGGCGACCGGAATCGACAGCCACACACCGTTGGTGCCAAGCACGAGCGGCAGAAGCAGCGCGGAGAGAACGATAAAGACGAAGGTTCGCAAAAAAGAAATCAAAGCAGAGGTCTTTCCGTCTGACAGTGCCGTAAAAATGCCGGAGGCGACGATATTCGTACCGCAGAACAGGTAAGCGATGGAGAACAGATATCCGCCGTGGCGTGTCAGTTCAAAGCCGTACGTGCCTTTCTGCATGAAAACGGCGGAAATAACAGGAGAACCGAAGGCAGCCACAAGTGCAATGATCACAGAGCTTACCACGACGAAGCGGATACTGATGCGGTAAAGCCGGATCAGCCGCTGTTTGTTCCGGCTGCCGTAGTTGAAGCTGAACACAGGTGCAACGCCGATACTGTAGCCGAGGTACAGCGCAACAAAGAGAAACTGTCCGTACAGAATCGCCGTGATGGCGGCAACACCGATTTCGCCCTCGAATTTCAGCATCAGCATGTTGAAAAGGTAAGTGACAACGGCTGCGGAAAGATTGCTGACCATCTCGGAGGAACCGTTGAAGCAGCTTGTGGAGAGCAGGCCTTTGGAAAACTCCGGCCTGGTGAAACGAAGGCCTTTTCGGGCAAAGGTAAAGTATAAAATACCGGCAACGGACGGGATACACTGGCCAAGGCCGGTGGCAAGGGCCGCTCCCGCAACACCGAGATGGAGCGGGACGACAAACAGATAGTCCAGAATCATGTTGGTAATGCCGGCGGACACCGTAAGGGAAAGTCCGAGTCCCGGGCGCCCTGCCGTTACAAAGAAGGACTGGAACAGCGCCTGGAGAAGACAGACCGGGGCAAAGGAAAGGATCGTCCGCAGATAGGCGGTACCGTAATCCATCAGCACCGGTGTTGCACCGAGCAGACTGCAGATCTGACGGCAAAACAGGTTGCCGAGCACTGCGCCCAGAATACCGATGATCAGTGTGGTAAGGGTAAGGGCAGAAAAGTTACGGTTGGCTTCCTCCAGTTTTCCCTGTCCGATCTTTGCGGCGACAACGGCGCTGCCTCCGGTACCGAACATGATGCCGACGGCAAGAAGAATGCTGACGGCAGGATAGACGATATTGGCGGCGGAAAGCGCCATGCTGTCCACGTACTGTGCGATGAAAAAGCCATCCACAATACTGTAGAGAGACATAAAGATCATCATGATGATCGATGGAAACGCAAACTTCAGCAGGGAGCGGAAGTTGAAATCCTTGGCGAGTGACTGGCTCATAATCAAAAACCTCCTTTTTTATGTGTGAAAAGCCTTTTTCAGACACGCTTTAGATGGGAAAGATTTCTTGTGAAAATTTGAATCGTTTGCTATTATAAAGGATAGGGTAACCCTATAGTCAAGTGCAAAAAAGGTGAAAAACAGGAAAAATTCCGAGAGCACATATTCAGGAAAAGGAGTCAGAAATGGGAAAACAGGAGTATTTAAGCGCGGGGCGATTTGCAGCGCTGGTAGGCACGACAAAGGAAACGCTCTTCCATTATGATGAGATTGGGCTGTTCGTACCAAAAAGAAGAGGGACAAACGGCTACCGGTATTATGCGATGGATCAGATGGAAACGTTTGATGTGATCGGAATGCTGCGGGAGCTGGGCATGCCGCTGGCAGAGATTCGAAATTATCTGGAACAGCGAAGTCCCGAAAAATTCGGAGTACTGCTGGAACAGGAGGAGAAGGTGGTGCGTGAAAAAATGCAGCGGCTCCGCGAGATGCAGCGCTGGATAGGGGAAAAGAAGCGGTTTCTGGCACAGGCATCGGCGGAATGCCGTGAGGCGTTTGAAAAAAATCCCTTCTGTCCTGTGGGGATTCATACCCTGCCATTGCAGTATCTTGTCACAAATCACAGCGAATCAGCGGATAATCTGGCAGTCAATCAGAAAATCGGAGAGCTCTATGCTTACTGCGGGCAATACGGAAATCGAAGTTCGTATAATGTGGGGTTTGTTCAGAAACGGGAAACACTGGAAACGGGGAATTTTCTGGATTACCGTGATTTTTATCTGATTTTTGATCGTGTGCCGGCGAAAGTGCGATACACGGTTCGGCTGGAGGGAGAGTATCTTTGTTATTATTATAAAGGACCATGGCAGGGAATTGAAGCGGCGTACCGGAAGCTGTTCCGGTATGCCACGGAACAGAGACTTTTGCTGGACGACCGCTTTTATGAGGAATATATGGTGGACGCGCTGACCAGTCAGGAAATGGAACAGTATATTACGAGAATCGCCGTAAAAATTTTAAGATAGACAGGTAGGAGGGGAAAAAACAAGATTTTCACAAACTTTTTTCATTCTCCTCTTGACCATGACGCAACGTCACCCATTATAGTGAGGGTACAACAAGTTGAATTGACATAAAACTGAGACGATAAACACACCAAAAAGGAGAAAAAGCATGAAAGTATTAGTAACAGGCGGAGCCGGATTTATCGGCGGAAACTTCGTACATCACATGGTAAACAAATACCCGGACTATCAGATCGTAAACCTGGACCTGCTGACCTATGCGGGAAACCTGGAGACTCTGAAACCGGTTGAGGACAAACCGAACTACAAATTTGTAAAAGGTGATATCGCAGACGAAGCTTTCATCATGGATCTGTTTGAAAAAGAGAAATTTGACGTTGTTGTCAACTTCGCAGCAGAGAGCCATGTAGACCGTTCCATCGAGGATCCTGGCATCTTTGTTCAGACCAACGTAATGGGAACCCGTGTACTGCTGGATGCTTCCAGAAAATTCGGCGTAAAGAGATATCATCAGGTATCTACCGATGAAGTTTACGGAGACCTTCCGCTGGATCGCCCGGACCTGTTCTTTACAGAGAATACCCCGATCCACACCTCCAGCCCGTACTCTGCATCCAAGGCAAGCGCAGACCTGTTTGTACTGGCTTACCACAGAACCTTCGGTACCCCGGTTACCGTTTCCAGATGCTCCAACAACTACGGCCCGTATCACTTCCCGGAAAAGCTGATTCCGCTTATGATCAGCCGCGCACTGGCAGACGAAGAGCTTCCGGTATACGGAAACGGTGAGAATGTCAGAGACTGGCTGCACGTATCCGACCATTGTGAAGCAATCGACCTGATTATCCATAAAGGTAAAGTAGGCGAGGTTTACAACATTGGCGGACACAACGAGAGAACAAACCTTCAGGTAGTACAGACCATCCTGAAAGCTCTGGACAAACCGGAATCTCTGATCAAATACGTAAAAGACCGCCCGGGCCATGACAGAAGATATGCAATCGACCCGACCAAGATCGAGACTGAACTTGGATGGAAACCAAAATACAATTTCGATACCGGAATTGCACAGACAATCCAGTGGTATCTGGACAATGAAGACTGGTGGAAACACATCATCAGCGGTGAGTATCAGAACTACTTTGCTGAGATGTACAAAGACCGTCTGTAAGAGAGAAAAGTGAAATGCAAAGGCCGCAAAAAGCGGCTTTTGCGAAGGAGTGGTGGATATGGATCAATATTATACCACTGGTGAATTTGCCCGGATGGCCCATGTGACCATTCGGACAATTCGCTATTACGACAAAAAAGGGCTGCTGAAGCCGAGCTTTATTAACGAATCCGGTTATCGGATGTATTCGGATGAGGATTTTCTGAAGCTGCAGAAAATTTTATCGCTGAAATATCTCGGATTTTCCCTGAATGAGATCGGAAATATGACGATTCACGATACGAGTGCGGATATTCTGAAATCATTGAAAATGCAGATCGGACTTGTGCACAAGAAGATGGAAAATCTGGAACAGATGGAAAAGGCGCTGCAGAATACGACACAGATTCTGGAGGAGACGAACCAGATCGACTGGACCGGCATTCTGAACCTGATTCATCTGACCGATATGGAAAAGATGCTGGTGGAGCAGTACAAAAACGGGGAAAACCTGAATATCCGTATTTCGCTGCACGAGCAGTATTCCCAAAATAAAAAGGGATGGTTCCCGTGGCTTCTGGAACAGATGGATTTTGACGGTGCGCGCCGGATTCTGGAGATTGGCTGCGGAAACGGACAGCTCTGGAAAAAAGCGGAGCCATCCGTGCTGAAAGGAAAGTATATCTGTCTGTCTGACCTGTCGGACGGCATGATCCGGGATGCGGCGGAAAATCTGGGAGAAGAAAAGGCATCCTGTTTTGATTTCCGGACACTGGACTGCCAGAAGCTTCCGTTTCCGGATGCGGAATACGACCGGATTATTGCAAATCATGTTTTGTTCTATGTCCAGAATCTGTCCCGCGGTCTGCAGGAAATCAGCCGTGTGCTTTCAGATGACGGCGTGTTCTACTGCAGTACGTATGGAAAAGGCCATATGAAAGAGATTACCGATCTGGTACAGGAGTTTGATCCGCAGATCAATCTTTCGGAGGTGGCGCTGTATACTATTTTTGGTCTGGATCACGGAGAAAAGCAGTTAAAGCCTTATTTTGGCAGCGTAGAGAAAAGAATCTACGAGGACAGTCTCTGGGTCGACCGGCCGGAGCCGCTTCTGGACTATATCCTTTCCTGCCATGGAAATCAGAATGAGTATCTGTATCCGAGACAGCGGGAATTCAAAGAATTTCTGGAAAAGAAAATTCAGAAACACGGCGGAATTGCGATCACAAAAGAGGCAGGGGTTTTCATCTGCAGAAAATAACGGGAGAGGCCGACATGAAAATGGAGGTCTCTTTTTTATCCCTCATTTTAGGCAAGTTTGACAAAAATGTTAAAAAATAAATACAGAGTATGTTTTTTGTATTGCCAGAGATCACAAAAGGATGTATACTAAAGTAGAATGTCTAAGTATGCGTGACTTGAAGAAAGAACACAAAAAGAGGGATAAGGTATGAAGGAATTATTTGATGTACACTGCCATATGGTCCCGGGGGTAGACGACGGTGCAGCTGACCTGGAAGAGTCGCTGGCGATGCTGAAAATGCAGCACGAGGACGGGGTCAGGAAGATTATCATCACACCGCATTATCGGCGGCGGATGTTTGAAACACCGGCAAAAAAGGTACATGAGCAGTTTCTGAAACTGCAGGAAGCGGCAAAAAAGGAATATCCGGATATGTCGCTTTATCTCGGGTGTGAACTTCACTCGAACATGGATCTTCAGGATATCCTGGAAAAACGGAAATATGTGACCATGGCCGGTTCATCCTATGTTCTGTTGGAATTTTCCGAGGGAGATTCCGCACAGCATATCCGTGAGAGAGTCTACAATGTACTGTCCTGCGGTTATGAACCGATTATCGCGCATGTGGAGCGCTATCAGGCAACGGTAAAGAGCGTCGGATTTTCCAGCGATCTGGTGGATATGGGCGCAAGACTGCAGGTGAATGTGGAAAGTATACTTGGAAAGTATACGTGGGGGGCAAAACGCTACTGCAGAAAACTGATGAAGGAAGATCTGCTCGGTTTTGTCGGCAGCGATTCCCACAACACAAAAACACGTATTCCCAACATAGGAGCAGGCGCTGCCTATGTTTCAAAAAAAATGGGAGAGGCATATGCCGAAAGGATTTTCCACGATAATCCGATGGAAATCTTAAGGGATGCCGGAGAAATCTAAAAAAAGTCAGGAGAAGAAGATGGAAACGAATCAACAGAATCAGGATGAAATTGAAATCGATTTACTGGAACTGCTTCGTGTGCTCTGGAGCAAAATTGGCTATGTGATTTTAGCTGCATTGGCACTTGGCCTTCTGATGGTACTGGTCAGCAAAGTATTTATGAAGCCGCAGTATGAATCGACGACAAAAATGTATGTACTGTCAAAACAGGACAGCAGCAGTACTGTAACAAGTGGAGATCTGCAGGCAAGTTCTCTTTTAACCAAAGACTATGCGGAGCTGATTCAGAGCCGTCAGGTTGTTGAAACCGTTATTGCACAGTTAAATCTGGATCTTACCTATGAGGAGTTTTTGAACAAAATTACTGTTACTACACAGAACGATACGCGTATCCTTTCGATTACAGTAAAAGACGAAGATCCGTATGTAGCAAGCCAGATGGCGGATGCAATCCGTGTAGCAGCATCAGATCATATTCAGAACGTTATGAACACAGAAGCTGTAAATGTGGTAGATGAGGCGAATATTCCAGATGAGCCGGTAAGCCCAAGTATTAAGAAAAACGGGCTGATCGGTGCAATAGCAGGTGCATTTATCGCGATTGTCATCATCATTATTGTTTATCTGACAAATGACACCATCCAGACCTCCGAAGATGTAGAACGTTATCTGGGTGTCAGTACACTCGGCATAATTCCTCTTGCAGAAGGACAGAAAAAGAGCAAGAAGAAAAACAAAAACGGCCGTGGAAGAAAGAAATAAGGGAGGATACGGAACGTGAATCAGGTAGTAGTAAAACAGGAAAAATCAGGCTATCAGATTGTGGAAGCCTACAAATCTCTTCGGACCAACCTTCAGTTCTGCGGAGAAGATAAGAAAGTAATCGCGGTTACAAGCTGTACACCAAATGAGGGAAAGAGCAGTGTTTCTATGCAGCTCGGCATTTCTCTTGCAGAGAGCGGAAAAAGAGTGATTTTGATCGATGCCGATCTTCGGAAATCGGTTCTTCTTGGAAGAACGAAAACACAGAAATCTGTTCGCGGACTGGCACACTTCCTGTCCGGTCAGGCAACTCTGGAGGATGTCATCTGTTCTACCAATGTAAAGAACTTTTACATGATTTATTCCGGCCCGTTTCCGCCGAATCCGGCAGAGCTTCTGGGGGGAAAGAACTTCCGAAGTCTTTTAAATGCACTTCGTAAAGTTTACGATTATGTGATTGTGGATACTCCTCCGCTTGGAAGCGTTATCGACAGTGCAATCGTTGCAGAAATCTGTGATGGTTCAATCATGGTCATTGAGTCCGGTGTGATCAGCTATCGTTTTGCACAGGAAGTAAAGAGCCAGCTCGAGAGAAGTAACTGCCCGCTGCTTGGCGTTGTCCTGAACAAGGTGGATATGCAGAAACAGGCGTATGGTAAATACGGAAAATACGGTCAGTACAAATATGGAGATTACGGCCAGGAGGAGGACGATTAACTGCCATGAAAAAGGGATTGTTGCAGGTTTGATTGTCCTGTGCGTGGCGCTAGGAGCCGGTACAGCAGCTGTCGTAGTGACGGACGACCGAAAAGGCCCGGAAATCGAGCTTCCAGCTGATGGGGATGTAACGTATGAGGAAGGCAGTGATACAGCGCCTTTGCTGGAAGGCGTTACTGCAACGGATGAGAAAGACGGAGATGTGACAGATTCGCTGATGATTGAAAACATTTTCCCGAACGATGACCATACCAGTGCATCGGTTGTCTATGCGGCAAAGGACAGTCACAATAATGTATCAAAAGCAACACGCCGCGTGAATTATAAAGCTGCAGCGGAAGATACCCCGGCGGAAAATGAGGCTACGCAGGAAACGGATAACAGTGGGGCGGCAGATGAGTCTGCACCGGCAACAGAGGAGCCGCAGCAGAATGACACAGAGGGCACAAAAAATGAGACAGATGCGCAGATGGAAATCGAAGCACTGCCGGCGGAAAGCCCAAAACTGTACCTGAATACGTATGAAGTAACAGTGGAAGCCGGAAACGATCTGGACAAAACCAGCTATATCAAAGAGATGACCGATGATGCAGACAGCCAGGAGTCACTCTTTAACCAGATTGAGATCGACGGCGATGTGGATACTGCAGTGCCGGGAGATTACACGCTGACGTATCATGTGACGGACAGCGATGGAAACAGATCAAATGCAGCGGTGCTTACCGTACACGTTCAGTAAGAATAGAAGAACTGCTCTGATGGGGATGCCCGATCGGGGCAGTTCTTTTTTCAAGTTTTTACGGCGCGAGTAAAATTTGACAGCCAAAATGAGTATGGTAGAGTGAGAAAGAAAGACGGCAGAAGGGGGCAGAGGAGATGCTTCGAATCTGGCAGAAAACAGAAAAACAGAAGCTGGAGCCGGTAGGAATGGGAACGGCGTTCCCCTTTTTAAAGGAAAAGAACTATGTAGTTTCTATCATCGGCGGCGGCGGAAAAACGACGCTGCTGTACGAGATGGCAGGCTTTTGCGTAAAAAACGATCAGAAGGTACTGGTGACAACTTCGACGCACATTTACCGTCCGCCGAAGGAATGGCATGACCAGAGTCTGGAAGCGGTCGAAAGAAAATTTCGCACAGGCCGCGCAGCGATTATCGGGAGTGCCTGCCGGGATACGGAAAAGCTTTCCATGCCGGAAACGGAACTATTTGAAGCGGCACGCAAAAAGGCCGATCTGACGCTGATCGAGGCGGACGGCGCGAGGCACCTGCCGTGCAAGGCACCGGCGGAACATGAACCGGCGCTGCTTTCCTCTTCAGATCTTGTGATTGGTGTGACAGGTCTTTCGGCACTGGGACAGCCGCTTGGCAAGGGCTGCTTTCGGGCAGAACGGGCGGCGGAACTGCTTGGCTGTACGATGGAACACCATATCACGGAAGAAGATCTGGCACGGCTGATCGCATCGGAACAGGGACAGCAGAAGGATTTGAAAGGCAGAACGTTTTATGCGGTACTGCACCAGTATGAGGAAAAAGAACACCGGGCGGCCGCAGAGAAACTTGTGGAGCTGCTGCGCAGGCAGGGGATCGAGCATGTTCTGGTTACGTGCGCGACAGGAAACAGAAGACAAAGCGGTGAGAACACGAATCCCTGGTATGGGAGAGCAGAGCTTCCCGTGCGTGAAGCGGAAGAAGAGTGGGAACCCGGAGAATAAAACGGAAATAGAATGGAGGAGACAGATGGCGGAATTTACCCATTTTAAGAAAGACGGCAGCGCCGTCATGGTTGATGTCCATGAGAAGCCGGACACGTACCGGGCAGCATCGGCGACGGGAACCATACAGGTAAGCCCGGAGGTATTTGCAGCCGTGCGGGATCATACGGCAAAAAAAGGCGATGTGCTCGGCGTTGCACGGCTGGCAGGCATCATGGGGGCGAAGAAGAATGCGGAGTTGATTCCGCTGTGCCACATTGTGCCGCTGACGAACTGCGAAGTGACATTTACCACGGACGAGAATACAAATTCTATTACGGCCGTGTGCACCACATCATGTGTCGGAAAGACCGGCGTGGAGATGGAGGCGCTGACTGGCGTTTCCACAGCGCTGCTCACGATCTACGATATGTGCAAGGCGATGGACCGCGGCATGGTGATTCGTGATATCCACATTCTGGAAAAGGACGGCGGAAAGAGCGGTCATTATATCTATCAGAAAGAGGAAAAATAAAGCATGACAGAAAAGAAAGATTTCCCGGTTTTCCGGGTGGGAATTGTAACGTTAAGTGACAAAGGATATCAGGGCGAGCGCGAGGATAAGAGCGGCCCAAAGATCAAAGAGCTGCTTCCGGCGGAGCAGTATGAGGTCGTTTCGATGCGTCTTCTGCCGGATGAGCGGGCGATGATCGAGGAGGAACTGATCCGGCTTGCCGATCTGGAGCAGTGCGATCTTGTCCTCACGACAGGCGGCACGGGATTTTCCATGCGGGATGTGACACCGGAGGCAACTCTGGCGGTATCCGGCCGTGTGGCACCTGGCATCGCGGAGGCGATCCGCGCGGGCAGCATGGCGATCACAAAACGGGCGATGCTGAGCCGGGCAGTGAGTGCAATCCGTCATCGGACGCTGATTATCAATCTGCCGGGAAGCCCGAAGGCGGTGGAAGAGAGTCTTGGATTTGTACTTGATACCCTGCCGCATGCGTTGGGACTTCTGCGCGGAACGGACGGAGAGTGCGGAAGAAGCTGAAAAAGAGGGAACAGGTAACGATGGAAGAAGAAAAAATTATTTTCTGTAAGAGCGGCGGCTGTACGGCAAAGCTCGGGGCAGGCGTGCTCGAACATATTCTGGAGAAGCTGCCGAAAGGGGAAAAGGATCCGAATCTGCTGGTGGGCTATGACAGCAAAGACGATGCATCCGTCTACCGGCTGACGGACGACCTTGCGATGGTCCAGACGCTGGATTTCTTTCCGCCGGTGGTGGAGGATCCGTACACGTTTGGAAAAATTGCGGCGGCGAATGCCTTAAGCGACATCTATGCGATGGGCGGAGAGGTGCGGACAGCCTGAATATCGTCTGCTTTCCGGAACAGATGGATCTGAATGTCCTCGGAGAAATCATGCGCGGCGGCGCGGAAAAGGTGCAGGAGGCGGGCGGATCGCTCTCCGGCGGTCATTCGATTGCGGATGACAGTGTAAAATACGGCCTTTCTGTCACGGGAACCGTGCATCCGGACCGGATCTGGCAGAACAATACGGGCCGCGTGGGTGATCTGCTCATTCTGACGAAACCGCTCGGAACCGGCATTCTCTGTGCGGCGCACCGCGTCGGGGAGGAAAACCCGGGTGGATTTCAAAAGGCAGTGGAATCGATGATGACGCTGAATAAGTACGCCTCGGAGACGGCACGGAAGTATAACATTCATGCCTGTACCGATGTAACGGGCTTTAGTTTCCTAGGACATCTGCATGAGATGATGGAGTCGGGCGTGTCCTGCCATATCTGGGCGGATCAGATTCCGGTGTTCCCGGGGGCTGTGGAAGCGGCGGAGGAGTTTCTGATCACTGCGGCAGGCCAGCGGAACCGGAATCATCTGGAGCAGCATGTGACCTTTAAGGATATACCGTTCGGCATGCAGGAGGTGCTGTTTGACCCGCAGACATCGGGAGGGCTTCTGATGGCCGTGGATGCCGTGGATGCAGAAAAAATGCAGAGAAAACTGCTGGAGCAGGGGATTCCGGCAGCAATCGTTGGAAAAATCACAGAGCCGGCAGGAACCGAAATTTATGTGACACAGAGCAGGAAATGGTAAGGCAGGGAGGATGAAAAATGGCAGAGATGGAGAAAAAAACAGTAAACGCAATGGGTGATGTGTGCCCGGTACCGCTGGTAAAGGCAAAAAATGCGATTGCAGAACTTGCGGGAAGCGGAAAAGTGGAGGTTCTGGTGGATAATGAAATCGCCGTGCAGAACCTGGAAAAATGGCGCAGCAGAAAGGATATGGCTTTCTGGTAAAAGAGAAGAAAGAAAAAGAGTATCATGTGGAGTTCACCGTATCGGAAACAGAGCCGGCTGAAACAGAAGAGAAAACCGTATGCCTCGTACCGGCGGCAAAGAAAACAAAACTCGTCGTTCTTTCTGCAGACCATATGGCGAAGGAGCCGAGGAGCTGGGTAAAATTCTGATGAAGAGCTTCCTTTATGCACTGACCCAGCAGGATGAGCTGCCGGATACGATTCTGTTCTACAACGGCGGTGCAAAGTTGACCTGCGAGGGTTCCGAGTCCCTGGAGGATCTGAAAGATCTGGCAGCGCGCGGCGTTGAAATTCTGACCTGTGGAACATGCCTGAACTTCTACGGCATCACCGAAAAGCTGCAGGTCGGCAGTGTGACCAACATGTATGACATCGTGGAGCGCATGAGCAGCGCAGACCGCGTGATTAAGCCATGATTTACCTCGATTCGGCGGCAACGTCGCTGTGGCATCCAAAAGAAGCAGAGGAGCGTATGATCCAGGCACTGCACGGCTGTGGAAATGCAGGCCGCGGTGCACACGATGCGACACTGGATGCGGGCCGCATCGTCTTTGAGACGAGAATGCGGCTGGCAGAGTTGTTTCACGCGGAGAGTCCGGAGCGGATTGCATTTACGTGCAACGATACGGAGGCACTGAACACGGCAATTTTCGGACTCTTCGGGCCGGGGGATCATGTGATCACGACAGTCTGCGAGCATAATTCCGTTCTGCGCCCGCTGTATGCACTGGAAAAACAGGGACTGGAGCTTTCCGTGATTCCGGCGGATGTATCTGGAAGGATCGATTACGATCAGATGGAAGCGGCAGTGCGGAAAAACACGAAAGCGTTTGTCGTTACGCATGCCTCCAACCTGACCGGAAATATCACGGATCTTGCGCGGGTGTGCGAAATTGCGGAACGCCATTCCCTGCGTCTGATCGTCGATGCGGCGCAGACAGCGGGGATTCTGCCGATTGATGTACAGAAAAGCGGGATCGACGTGCTCTGTTTTTCCGGCCACAAGGGACTATTAGGGCCGCAGGGAACCGGCGGAATCTACGTCCGTCCCGAACTTTCGATCCGGCCGCTCAAAATGGGCGGAAGCGGAATCCGAAGCTATGAAAAAGAACAGCCTGCGGCGATGCCGGAGCACCTGGAAGCTGGAACTTTAAATGTCCACGGAATTGCGGGACTTCTGGGAGCGCTGGAATATCTGGAGAAGACGGGGATTGAAATGATTTACAAAAGAGAGAGGGAGCTGATGCACCTCTTTCTGGAGGAAATTCAGGGAATCCCGGGACTTACTTTATATGGAACAGACGATCTGCAGCAGCGGGTACCAACGGCGGCATTAAACATCGGCTCCTGTGATTCGGGATATGTCAGCGACTGGCTGTATGAGAACTATGGTATTGCAGTCCGAAGCGGGGCACACTGCGCGCCGCTGATGCACGAAGCACTCGGGACACGGGAGCAGGGAGCCGTGAGGTTCAGCTTTTCCCATGTACTGACGGAAGAAGAAGTCCGGATTGCCGCGCAGGCTCTGCGGGAGTTTGCCGAAGAAGAAATGCAGCAGTGAGAGAGGCGGCAGCCGGCATCCGGGATACAAAAGAAGCTGGAAAAAGGAAGAAACGATATGAGACAGCGAAAAGAAACCTGGATTCTGACGTTTGCGGGGACAACGCAGGCGATGCAGATGGAGCAGTATGCGAGAGCGCACGGCCTGCCGGGAAGGATGATCCCCGTTCCGCGGGAAATTACGGCGGGCTGCGGCCTTTCCTGGAAAGCAGCGCCGGAAGAGGGAAAAGAAATCCTTGCGGCACTTCAGACGGCGGGACTTGCCTATGAGGCGGAGTACCGTGTGCTGTTGTAGAGGTGTGAGGTGGAAATGGAAGAAAAAGAAGAAACATTACGACAGAAGCTGCGGTACGACATGCGGCTGCGCGTCAGCCGGACGGATCATGCCTTCGGTCCCGGTGTGGCGGAGCTGATGGAGCATGTGGAAGCAACCGGCTCCCTTTTGAAGGGCTGCAAATGCATGCAGATGGCGTACTCGAAGGGATGGAAAATCTTAAAGCGCGCCGAGGAGGATCTCGGCATCCCGCTGGTACAGGGCAACCGGGGCGGCAGCAACGGCGGCCAGACGGTACTGACCCCGGAGGGAAAAGAATTCCTGAAGCGGTACCGGAAGTTTGAACAAGAAGTCCGCGCAGGCGCCGATGCGTCGTTTCAGAAGTGGTTTGGAACAGAAGAAAAATAACATTTTTTACGGGGACACGTTGACAAAACGGGTCCTTTCCTGTATTTTTATTAATGGAAAAGCGTTATTCTCGCACGAGAATAACGAGGCAGACCGCGGAAGACGGAAGAAAACGGCGGCTGCTGAAACGAAAGAAGGAAGACAGCGAAGATGAAAAAGAAAGATCTGATCGTGGTACGGGGAGCAGGAGATCTTGCAACCGGTACGATCCATCGTCTGAAAAAAGCGGGCTTTCGTCTGCTGGTTCTGGAAGCAGAGCACCCGGCGGCGATCCGGCGGCAGGTGGCTTTGAGCGAAGCGGTATATGCCGGCAGCGCCAGGGTAGAGGACGTGGAAGCCGTGCGCATGGACGTGGATCTCGCAGAGAAAAAGAACCGGAAAAAACTTCTGGAACAGGAAATGGAGCGGATCTGGAAGAAAGATGGTGTTCCGGTGCTCGTGGATCCGGCGGGACTAAGCATTGCAGCACTTCGCCCGGCCGTCGTGGTCGATGCGATTCTGGCGAAGAAAAATCTCGGGACGACAAAAGAGATGGCGCCGCTTGTGATTGCCCTCGGACCGGGCTTTACGGCAGGAGAAGATGTGGATGTTGTAATTGAGACGAAGCGCGGTCATAATCTTGGACGCGTGATCCGAAGCGGAAGCGCGGTTCCGAACACTGGCATTCCGGGCATCATCGGCGGGTACGGAAAAGAGCGTGTGATGCATGCACAGGCGGAAGGTATTCTGCGGAATGCGGCTTCGATCGGAGACATTGTGGAAGCCAGGGCTGTGATTGCAGAGATTGAGACAGAAAACGGGACGGTACCTGTGGAAGCATCTCTCTCCGGTCTGCTGCGCGGGCTGATCCGCGACGGCTATCCGGTGACGAAGGGATTTAAGATTGCGGACATCGATCCGCGGAAAGAAGAACTGCAGAACTGCTTCACGATTTCCGATAAGGCGCGGTGCATCGCCGGAAGCGTGCTGGAAGTGATCTGCGGGGAACTGGAATAGATTCAAATAGAAAAAGTGAGGCGTTTCAGATGAAACTGATGAAAACAGAAGACGCGGTAGGCCAGGTGCTCTGCCACGATATTACACAGATTATCAAAGGTGTGACAAAAGATGCGGTATTCCGCAAAGGCCACATCATTACAGAAGAAGATATTCCGGTGCTGTTAAGTGTCGGAAAGGACAACATTTACATCTGGGAAAAGGACGATACAATGCTGCATGAAAATGAGGCGGCACAGATTCTTTACGATATGTGTAAAAACGATCACATGCATCCGTCCGATGTCAAAGAAGGAAAAATTGAACTGATCGCGGACTGCGACGGCCTTTTGAAAGTGGACCGCGAGAAGCTGAAAAAAGTAAACAGCCTCGGCGAGATGATGATTGCGACGCGCCACGGTGATACATACGTGAAAAAAGGCGACAAACTGGCGGGAACGAGAATTATTCCGCTCGTCATCAAAAAAGAGAAGATGGAGACGGCACAGGCAGTCTGTTCCTACGGGCCGATCCTGACCTTAAAGCCGTTCCACAAGAAAAAATTTGCGGTTCTGACAACGGGAAATGAAGTGTATTACCATCGGATCGAGGACACCTTCACACCGGTTATCCAGGAAAAGCTGGCAGAATTCGGCGCGGAGATGATCTTTCATGAGGTTTACGATGATGATGCATCGAAGATCACAGACGGATGCCGCCGCGCGATGGAAGCGGGTGCCGATCTTGTCTTCTGCACCGGAGGAATGAGTGTGGATCCGGACGACAAGACGCCGCTGGCGATCAAAAATACCGGAGCACGCATCGTTTCCTACGGCGCGCCGGTGCTGCCGGGAGCCATGTTCCTTCTGGCGTATGCCGAAAACGGAACACCGATCGTCGGCCTGCCGGGATGCGTCATGTATTCGAAACGGACGATTTTCGATCTTGTCCTGCCGCGCCTCATTGCAGATGATGAGGTGACAGCGGAGGAGCTGGCCGGTCTTGGCGAGGGCGGTCTCTGCCTGAACTGCAAGGTCTGCACCTTCCCGAACTGCGGTTTTGGAAAAGGCAGATAAACGATGAAGGATCAGTATGACAGAACGATAGATTACCTGCGGATTTCCATCACGGACGCGTGCAATTTGAGATGCCGGTACTGTATGCCGGAGAGTGCGGCGGGCTGTGCACTGGAGCAGGCGGAACAGAATCCGCCGCTTACCGTCGAAGAGATGCTGAAGATTGTGCACGCCGCGGCTGGGCTCGGCATCACGCATTACCGGATTACCGGAGGGGAACCGCTGGTAAGAAAAGAGTGCGTGGAGCTGGTGCAGAAAATAAAAGCAGTGCCGGGCACCGCATCCGTTGGGATCACGACGAATGGCGTGCGCCTGGCATCGTGTGCGAGGGATCTGAAGGCGGCCGGCTGTGACAGTGTGAATGTGAGCCTGGATACCGTGGATGCGGCAGAGTTTGCGGCGCTTACCGGACGCGATGCGCTGGAGCAGGTAAAGCAGGGCATCTGCGCGGCCAAAGAGGCGGGTCTTTTAGTGAAGCTGAATG
Organism: Blautia sp. AM47-4; assembly: GCF_003479865.1. Lineage (NCBI taxonomy): Bacteria > Bacillati > Bacillota > Clostridia > Lachnospirales > Lachnospiraceae > Blautia > Blautia sp. AM47-4. Next base: position 7,967 of record NZ_QUHY01000026.1, on the reverse strand, counting down.
CGGTGCATCGAAAAGAACTGCATGCGCAGGAACTGATTGAATTTGCAGAGCAGGAAAAAGTCCCGGTGCGGTTTATCGAGGTGATGCCGGTGGGCGCCGGAAAATCGTACGTGGGTCCGTCGAATGAGGCGCTGAAAACAGAGCTGGAACAGTGGTATGGGGCATGTACGCCGGACCAGGAAAAAGAAGGAAACGGTCCTGCGGCTTATGTGCGGTACGAAAAGCTGTCGATGCCCGTCGGCTTTATCAGCGCGATCCACGGAAAGTTCTGCGGAAGCTGCAACCGCGTACGGCTGACAAGCCGCGGCTTTTTAAAGCTCTGTCTCTGCTATGAGAACGGCGTGGATCTGCGGGAGGTTCTGCAGAACGGAACGGCGGCGGATCTGCGGGATGTGATGGCACAGGCAATCTTAAAAAAGCCGATGGAACACTGCTTTGAGCGGCCGAAGGATATGACAGAGCACCACCTGATGTCCGGTATCGGCGGATGAAATGACGGCGGTTCGAAAAGAAGAGGAAACAAAAGAAATGGGAAAAATCATAGGAATCTGTATCAGTGAAAAACGGGGAACGGCAAAGCACGAGGTGGAAACGGCGAAGCTGGTGGAAGACTGGGGCATCGAGGGCGATGCACACGCCGGGCACTGGCACCGCCAGGTGAGCTTTTGTCGTATGAAAAAATAGAAGCCTTCCGTGCAAAGGGGGCGGATATTCCGCTCGGCGCCTTCGGGGAAAACCTGATCGTGGAAGGATATGATTTCCGGAATCTGCCGGTCGGCACGCGGTTTTCCTGCGGGGATGCGCTGCTTGAGATGACGCAGATCGGAAAGGAGTGCCACAGCCACTGCGAGATTTTCAAACGCATGGGTGAATGCATCATGCCGCGGGAGGGCGTTTTCGCGGTGGTGCTGCGCGGCGGCACGATTCAAAAGGGGGACACCATCGAACTGGTGACGGAAAAGTAGAACAGAGATCAGACACAAGGAGAGGAAACATGGACGAACTTTACCGGAAACTGCTTGCACAGCTGGAAGAGGGACAGGACACGGTTCTTGCCTTTATCACCGAAGGGGACGGCTCCATTCCGCGCACGACGGGCGCCTATATGCTGGTCGGCCGGGAAGGACGGATTTTCGGAACTATCGGCGGCGGAAACCTGGAATATCAGGCGGTTCTGCATGCGCAGGAGCTGGTGCAGGAGAAGAAAAGTGAATACAGAGAATACGATCTCGGAACCGGAGAGGGGAAGGGGCTTGGCATGGTCTGCGGCGGCAGAGTGAAGGTGTGCTTCTATTTTATGAATGGAGCGCACGGCGAAGCAGAAAGTCTGGCGCAGGCACTTGCGGCGCAGGAGCAGTACCGCAGTTACTGGATTTTTTTGGCGCTGGACGGAACCGGCATCCGCGTGCTGGAAAAAGAAGCGTGGGAAATGCTTCCGGCGGCACAGGAAAAAGCGGGCCACTGCCGGATTCTGGAACTGGACGGGAAAACGTATTACGCCGAGGAATTCTGCTACGACGGAAAGGTTTATCTGTTCGGCGGCGGCCATCTGGCCCAGGAACTCGTTCCGGTGCTGCATCATCTGGATTTCTGCTGTATCGTACTCGATGACCGGGAGGAATATGTGGACAAAGCATTGTTCCCGGATGCCGGGCAGACCATGCTGGTGGATTTTACGAAACTGGACGAGATTCTTTCGATCCGGAAAAATGATTATCTCGTGATTGTGACACGTGGCCACCGGTGCGATGCGGATGCCGAGGCGTTTGCGCTTCGCACCGGCGCGTCGTACATCGGTGTGGTGGGAAGCCGCAGAAAGACAAAGTATGTGCGCGAAAAACTGGAAGCGCAGGGTTTTACCGGAGAACAGCTCGACAGTGTCTATGCCCCGATCGGAATCGAGATCGGAAGCGAGACGCCGGCGGAGATTGCAATCAGCATTGCCGCACAGCTCATTCAGATCCGGTCAGCAAAAACCGGAAAACGAAAAGGTGCACATCCGGCGCTTCATACGTAAATATACAAAATGAGGAGTCAATTATCATGAAAACGAAAACCGTATCCATTCTTCTGATGGCAGCTATGGCACTTTCTCTTGCCGCATGCGGATTTTCCAATTCCACAGATTCTTCCAGTAAGAGCAGCTCCAAGGCAGAGAGCACATCTGCATCCAGCGCTTCTTCGGAAGCAGAGAGCGCATCCAGCGCCAAGAGCACAGCAGACGGCGAAGTATTTGACGATACCACCGTCACCGTATTTGCCGCAAAGAGCCTGAACTCCGTAATGGAGACGCTGATCAGCGAGTACAATAAGACCCAGCCGAATGTCAAACTGGTTGGAAGCTATGACAGTTCAGGAACCCTGATGACACAAATCGAAGAGGGTGCATCCTGCGACGTATTCTTCTCCGCAGCAGCAAAACAGATGGATCAGCTTGAGGAAGAGAATCTTCTGGTTGAGGGAACCCGCCACAATATCGTAAACAATCAGGTCTGCGTTGTAACCTATGAGGGAAGCAATACAGAAGTTACGGGCCTGGAGGATCTGAACAAGGCATCCAGCATCGCACTGGCAGACGGTTCCGTTCCGGTTGGAAAATACACAAGAGAAGCACTGGTCAATGCAGGCATTCTGGAGAAAGCAGACGACGTATCGGCCATCACAACCCAGCAGGTTTCCGAAGCGCTCAGCGGCGTGGAAATCAATGAGTGTGCAAACGTAGGAGCCGTTACTTCCGCAGTTGCAGAGGGATCCAACGAGGTTGGTACGGTTTATTATTCCGATACCTACGGTCTGAAGGACCGTCTGAAGGTTCTGCAGGTCGTTCCGTACGATCTGACCGGAAATGTCATCTACCCGGCAGCACAGGTTGTCAACAAAGAGGCAGATGAGACCGAGCAGGCAGCAGCGAAAGACTTTGTAGAGTTTCTGACTTCCGATGAGGCAGCCGCCATCTTCCGGAATTATTACTTTGATACAGAGGTAGAATAAAAAGAAGATCCCACAAAAAACAGCAGGGATTTGGAATCACCGTCCGAAAAAGAAAGATTTCGTTTCTACGGACGGTGGTTTTGCATCAGAGAAAATCCGGGCAGGATGCGTGATGCAGGTATGCAGGGCTGCCGTGGATAGAAAGGAAATGTTATGCAGGAAATACTGGATTTTTTACAGTCACTGGACTGGAGCCCGCTTGTCATTTCGATCAAGACCGGTATTGTGGCGACGATTTTGTCCTTTTTCTTTGGTATTTTTGCCGCGCGTGCGGTGATGAAGCTGCGTCCCGGCGCGCGTGCCGTAATTGACGGCTTTCTGACCCTTCCGATGATTCTGCCGCCGACCGTTGCAGGCTTTTTCCTGCTTCTGATTTTCAGCCTCCGCCGTCCGTTTGGTGCTGCACTGTATGAGAATTTCAGTATCAAGGCAGTACAGACATGGCTTGGCTGTATTCTGGCGGCAACGATTATCGCGTTTCCGCTGATGTACCGCAATACGAGAGCGGCATTTGAGCAGGTGGATACGAACCTGATCTATGCGGCGCGGACGCTTGGTATGTCGGAGTGGAAGATTTTCTGGAAAGTGGTCATCCCATCGGCAGGTCCCGGCGTGCTCTCCGGTACGGTACTGGCATTTGCAAGGGCGCTCGGTGAGTACGGCGCGACGTCGATGCTGGCCGGAAATATTCCGGGAAAGACGGGTACCGTTTCCCAGAAAATCGCAATGGTGATTCAGGACGGGGATTATAAAACGGCGGGTTTTTGGTCTGTTGTCGTACTGCTCGTCGGATTCCTTGCGATGACGGCAATGAACCTTCTGGGTAACCGGAGAAAGAAAAATCAGAAACAGTGGTAGAGGATAAAGAATGGCGCTTGAAGTAGATATTACGAAAAAGCTGGACGGATTTTTTATGCATATGCAGTTCCGGGCGGAGCGGGAGATTTTTGCGATTCTCGGCGCGTCGGGCTGTGGAAAAAGCATGACCTTAAAGTGCATCGCCGGAATCGAAAAGCCGGATGAAGGGCGGATTGTCCTTGACGGCAAGGTGCTGTTTGATTCGGAGAAAAAAATCAATCTGCCGCCGCAGAAGCGGAAAGTCGGTTATATGTTCCAGGATTACGCTCTGTTTCCGCATATGAATGTTGTGCAGAATATTGAGGCAGGCATGGGAAAACGGCCGGACCGGAGCCGGACGGAATCGTTGATCCGCCAGTTTCAGCTGGAAGGGCTGGAGAAAAAGATCCCGGGACAGCTTTCCGGCGGACAGAAACAGCGCGTCGCGATGGCACGGATGCTCGCAGCAGAGCCGGAGCTGATTCTGCTCGACGAGCCGTTTTCAGCGCTCGATACTTATCTGAAATGGCAGTTGGAGCAGGAGATGTACAAACATCTGAAGGAGGCCGGAAAACCGGTCATCTTCGTATCACACAACCGCGATGAGGTGTACCGCCTCTGCGATACGGTCAGCTGTATGAACCGGGGAAAGATGGAAGTCATGGAACCGCTGAAGGAATTTTTCCAGAATCCGAAGACGCGCACAGCGGCAATTTTGTCGGGCTGCAAGAACATTTCGGCGGCCGAGCGGGTGGATGCGCACACGCTGCGGGCCGTGGACTGGGGCGTAACGCTGCACGTAAAGGAGCGGGAAATTGCAGACGATATCCGCGCAGTCGGCATCCGGGCACATTTTCTGGCCACAGTAGAAAGGCCGGGTGAGGAAAATGTATTTCCGGTCAACGAATCCGAAATCTGGGAAGATCCGTTTGAATGGAACATTTCGTTCCGGAAGAATGCCGAATGCAGCTGGCTGCAGTGGAAGATCGCAAAAACAGACTGGAGCCCGGAAATGGGGATTCCAAAGGAGCTGTATCTGAAGGAGGAAGATATTCTGCTGCTGACGGATTCCTGATGCTGGTGTGACAGATTTGGATAAAAAAAGATTGTTTTCGAAATCGTGATCGTGTTTCGAAAACAATCTTTTTTCATCGTTTACAGATTCATTACATGGTGATCCAGCCGAATGCATTTGCCACGGAACTGAACAGAATGATCAGTGCAAACACCGGGCAGAGATACTGGATCATGACAAGAAAGATTTTCTTTCTGCGGAAGCGGCTCTCACCGTGGATGATTTCTTCCTCGATTTTCGCCACACCAATGACTCTCGAAACGAGAAGACAGGTGGCAATGGCAGCAATTGGCATCATCACGGAGTTTGTCAGGAAGTCGAAGAAATCCAGGAACTGCATGCCAAGAATGGTGACGGAGGAAAGCGGCCCGTAGCCAAGGCAGGAGAGCGTTCCGAGCGCAATCATGATAACGCCGATCAGAACGGTCGATTTTTTACGGCCCCAGCCGAGCTCATCCTCAAAGGTGGAAACGGCGCTTTCTGTCAGTGCGATGGAGCTGGTCAGTGCGGCAAACAGCACCAGAAGGAAAAACAGAATACCGATCACAGTGCCAAAGCCCATATTGGCGAATACCTTCGGGATGGTGATAAACATCAGGGAAGGTCCTGCCTGCAGGGTATCCGGATTTCCGCCGGAGAAGGCAAAGACGGCAGGAATGATCATCAGGCCTGCCATGATCGCAATGGCAGTGTCAAAGATTTCGACGTTGCGTGTGGAATCCTCGATCGAGGTGTCTTTTTTCATGTAGGAGCCAAAGGTGATCAGAATACCCATCGCAATCGAGAGGGAGTAGAACATCTGTCCCATGGCGGCAACAACGGACATCCATGAAAAGTTTTTGAGGTTCGGAACAAGGAAATACTTCACGCCTGCCAGTGCGCCCGGTCTTGTTACGGAATAAACGGCAATGATAACGGAAAGGACGATCAGAATCGGCATCATCACCTTGGAAACGCGTTCAATGCCGTTTCGCACACCGGCGTAGATGATAGCGACCGTAATAAGGCAGAAAACGGCAAAACAGAGCTCTGTGGAACTCCGTTTGAGATGAAGCCGGAAAAATAGCCGTCCTCTGCGAGCAGGGTACTGTTGCCCTTCACGTATTCGATCAGATATTTGATGACCCATCCTCCGATGACAGAGTAGTATGGAACGATCAGAATCGGGATAATGGCGTTGATCCAGCCCCCGGCGGAAAGCCATTTCGATTTGCCGAACGACTGGAAAGCGCCGACCGGGCTTTTTCGTGTCATGCGTCCGATGGCGGACTCGGCAACGATCATGGAGTAGCCGAAGGTGAGCGCCAGCAGGATATAAATGAGGAGGAAAATTCCTCCGCCGTATTTTGCTGCGAGGTAGGGAAAACGCCAGATATTTCCAAGTCCGACGGAAGCGCCTGCTGCAGCCAGCACGTAACCGATTTTGCCGGAAAACGAGCTGCGGGATTTGTTGTGTTTGTTCATAGAGTTCCTTCCTTTTGTGTGTTACAAAAATTTTGGGTTTATGGTCAGTTCTTGAAGATTTTTTATGCTGACACCATAAAGAAGATTGTAACATTATTGGGAAGGAAAGTCACTACTAAATTTTTTATTTTTTGCTGTCCGGCAGGTATTCCCCGGCCAGTTCCGCCATCAGCTCCGGCACGGTGGTCATGTGATCGAGACGCCATGCGTTTTCTCCGCAGAAAAGGAGAGCGTTGTCGGTATCGCCATCGGCAGCGCGGGTCAGGGCAGTGGTAATACAGTAGGGAATGGAGGCTTTGTCGCATTTTTTGAGGCACTGGTAGCAGTGTGAGATTTTTTCCCGTTCCTGTTCGCGTTCCGTCAGAAACGGATTGCGGATTGCGCGGCCCGGCATGCCGACCGGACTGTGCATGATCGTGATATCTTCTTTTTTTGCATTCAGGTATGCCTGTTTGTAGCGGGGATCGGCATCGCATTCTTCCGTGACAACGAAACGGGTAGCCATCTGGACGCCTGCGCAGCCAAGCGACAGATAGTGAAGGATATCCTCATGGGTGTAGACGCCTCCGGCAAAGACGACGGGGATGGTACAGGCATATTTTTCTTCGTAGCAATGTACAATCTGCAGAATTTCCCGGATTTCGTCATCGTAGCCGCGTCGTGCTGTTTCTTCTACGGTTTCGGCGGAATAGCCGAGATGGCCTCCGGCTGCAGGACCTTCGATGACAACGAGATCAGGGACGCGGTGATAGTGATTGTCCCAAAGCTTCAGAAGAACCTTGGCGGTCCGGGGCGGGGAAACGATAGGCGCGAGCTTGATGGAGCTTCCCGCTGTGTATTTTGGCAGATCGGTCGGGAGACCGGCCCCGGAGATGATGAGATCGGCTCCGTTTTCGATGCAGCAGCGGACGTATTCCTCGTAGTGGGTCAGGGCGCACATGATATTGACGCCGATGATGCCGCCGTTTGAAATTTCTTTGGCGCGGCGGATGTGGAAGGCGAGGGCGCGGAGATTGGCGCTTAAGGGATCACGCGCGAATTCCGGATCGCGCCAGCCGGGCTGGGCGGCGGAGATGATGCCGATTCCGCCGGCTTTGGCAACGGCACCGGCGAGGGATGAGAGGCTGATGCCGACGCCCATTCCGCCTTGGATGATGGGGTATTTGGCGGTGAGATTTCCTATTTTTAAATTTGGTAACATATGAATTCTCCTTTTTGATAAATGGACGATCCCGTGCCCGCCGCCGCGCCGGGGATGTTCCTCCAGGATGGCGCGGTTTCGGAGGCCAGGAAACTCTAAGGCTTTGGGATTTTGCTAAGGGCGCTTGAAAAAACGGCGAACTCGCTGCGCTCAGACAGTGCCGTTTTTTCAAGCAACGCAAAATTCCATAGCCTAAGAGTTTGCAGGCCTCCTGCAAATGCGCCATCCTGGAGGAACATCCCCGACACGGCGGCGGGCACGGGATCTGGTATTGGTAAAAATGTAATGTTAAAAACCTTACTATATGGTTTTGAAAACTAGATATATAATATCTTGAATATCAAAGTATGTCAAGAGGGAAAATGAGAAAAAGGTGATTGATAGGGGGTGGGAGGTGTG
>NZ_QUHY01000025.1:0-47590 GCF_003479865.1 Blautia sp. AM47-4 | reverse complement strand
CGGGAAGGGATAAACGCTGAAGGCATCTAAGCGTGAAGCCCCCCTCAAGATGAGATATCCCATTCGAAAGAAGTAAGACCCCTTGAAGACGACGAGGTAGATAGGGCAGAGGTGGAAGTGCCGTAAGGCATGGAGCTGACTGTTACTAATCGGTCGAGGGCTTGACCTGAAATGCAAAACAAAAGTTTTGCAGAAAATGGTTGTGTTCGGAAAGAAAGTATGGTATGATGTATAGGTGTTAAGTGTATGCGGTTTTGAAGGTATATCAAATATCTTCAAAATAGTTATTGTGGCCCGGTGGCTCAGCTGGTTAGAGCGCCGCCCTGTCACGGCGGAGGTCGTCGGTTCGATCCCGATCCGGGTCGCTTTTCATAACTAAATATCTGAAAAATGGGATCTTAGCTCAGCTGGGAGAGCATCTGCCTTACAAGCAGAGGGTCACAGGTTCGAGCCCTGTAGGTCCCATTCTTTTATGGGTGGTTTCCCGAGTGCCAAAGGGGACAGACTGTAAATCTGCTGCAAATTGCTTCGGTGGTTCGAATCCACCACCACCCACTTGCCAATCAGGCAATCGGCCGATGTGGCTCAATTGGCAGAGCAGCTGATTTGTAATCAGCAGGTTATCGGTTCGAGTCCGATCATCGGCTTTACTTGAGAAATCAAGTACAAAAATAGGATATCGCGGGATGGAGCAGTCTGGAAGCTCGTCGGGCTCATAACCGAAGGTCGTAGGTTCAAATCCTACTCCCGCAATTTTATGCCTAGTTAGCTCAGTTGGTAGAGCAGAGGACTGAAAATCCTCGTGTCTCTGGTTCGATTCCGGAACTAGGCATATTTTACGGAGCATTAGCTCAGTCGGTAGAGCACTTGACTTTTAATCAAGTTGTCCGGGGTTCGAATCCCCGATGCTTCACTAATTGAAAAGGCTGGAAACCATTGATTTTATTAGGGTTTTCAGCCTTTTTACGTTGTCGGAATGAAATTATCGGAAAATCAAAGTAAGGTATTGTAGAGGAATGTAGAGGAATGTAAATGTGTCATTTTCGTGTCACCTCGTATCACATGGAAAGAGCAGCTTCAACCGCTCCGGCGGTATCCTCTTTTTCCAGCATGATGTGATTATAAATCCTCAAAACCATTGCTTCGTCATCCCCCAGAAGAGACGCAATATTCTTGATCGAGATACGCGGGATCTGGTAGCAGAGCGACGTACAATAGTTGTGGCGGAAAATATGGGCTGTGAGTCCGCAGACGGGCTTTTCAGCGACTCTATTCATTTCCTTTATGATTCTTTCCCACTTCCGGCGGTAAGAGGATTTAGACACCATTTTGCCGCCCTGCATCGAAAACAGAAGTGTTCCTTTCATGCAAAAGCGCACGTAGCTTTCAAGTGACGTATAGAGCTGCTGCGGAATTGGAACCTGCCGGAATCCGTTCTTCGATTTCGGTTCTTTGATGCTCGGTTTTCCTGCATCATCAAATTCAACAGCCTTGTTCACGTTGATGATCTTTTTGGAAAAATCAATATCGAACCGAGTAAGGGCGAGAACTTCTCCACATCTTAATCCGGTACAGTAAAGGATATCCACAAAAATTCTATCAGATGGGGATAAATCAGCGTCTTGCATCGCCTTTTTCTCGTTTGCAGTCAGCGGCCGCTTTTCATCTGCTTTGTAGTCAATCGGCTTCATCACGTCCTTTAGATCCTCGAGCAGGTTGGCAGGATATAAACGGTCATGTACCGCGGCCTTCATGATCTGAGAGAACGTGATCTGTAATTGCTGCTGGATGCGTTTCTTTCCGGCCGCGTCGTTAAGGACTGTCTGGTAGTGGATCGGCAGGACATCGCAGAGCCGCACGCCGTCCATCTGCCGCAGATGCTTTTCGATGATGTTCCGGTACATCCGCTTCGTGTTGTTCGTCGCTTCGGCTTTGTAGACGGTCAGCCACCGCCCGGCGTAGTCCAGGAACAGGATGTTCTTGTCTCGGACGGTTTCGAGGTTCTTAATCTTGTCGTTGTAGGCTGCCACCTTTGTTTCCAGATCCTTACTGCTTTTCTTCGATCGGATCGTGATGTAGTGCTTTTTTCCATCAACATAACTTCCATCCCACACACGGGCTTGAAAATACCCGTTCTTTTGCTTTGTATATTTCGCCTTTGCCATCTATAGGCTCCTTTCGTTTAGTGGCTGGAAAAGCCACAGAGACGGCGCAAAATGGGTGCAAAAAAGCGGCCGCAAACAGACGGGAAAAAATAGTCGAAAAAAATCGAAAATTTTCCCGTTCCACTTGCGAAGCCGCCGGAAGTGTGATAACATAATCATGTTCATTAGATTATTCCTTCCGGGGAGTAACCTCTTATGAAAGGCCTAACAGATTGCGCCACAGTCTGTTAGGCCTTTTTTTATTATCTATACATAATACGGATTCGGTTTTCCGAGAATCGCAAACAGGTCGATAATCCAGCCTATTCCGAAAAGACCCATAGTACAGAGGTACAGGATACCCATTCCGAACTTTCCTTCGTAAAATTTGTGTCCGCATAAAGTAAAAAGACACAGAAAGAAAGCAACCCATTTATTTTTTGGCTTTCCTGTGACGTATACTCCTTGGCTTGCACTCGCCGCCGCAGCTGCTGATGAAGAAGCAGAAGAGGATGCGCTGCTACTGTTGTTGTTATTAATAATAACGTTCTTCTGATCTGTTTTAAGATCCTCAACCTGCTTTCCACACTTAGGACATACGACACAATCCGCGTCAATAACCTGTCCGCAATGTTTGCAATATTTTGTCTCTGCCATATTGACTCCCCCTATCTGCGCAGAACCGTTATAACCACGCCAAATTTAACCCATTCCCTCATCTCGTCCGGGTTGTTGGGATCTATGGTTATGATATCCCCATACCCGTTTATCGGCTCCATTCTGCACGGTTCCGACTGGATAAATTTACGGATGTACGCCCGCCCGTTCTTTTTATTGACCAGGACGCATGTATCACCGTCCCTTGGCGGCCGTTTCGAAATTCCGATGATGTCGCCCTTGATATATACGGGATGTAAGTGGTTCGATGTTATCCGGATGCCACAGTGCAGCCGCTCTCCGTATTTCTCGATATATTCCGGGCAATACACATGCTCTTCATGCGCTGAATCCAGAATCATCCCATCTTCCATGTTTCCTGTCAGAAGCAGGACATCCAACATGTTCGCTGGATCTTCTTCTTTGGCTTTCATCTCAAGCTCGAATTCTATTTTGGCGTTTATGTAGGCTTTCTGCCGATCTGTTAATTTGCGGAATTTATTCAGCACTTCAATCTCGATACTGCGTTGCCCGAACATCTCGTATAAGAATCTTCCTGTCAGCTCATAGAGTTTCGGCGCAAGCATGATGCTGAACGTGTCCACGCGGCGGGAAATGATGTTCCGGTAAGAAGATGCCGAAATTCCCAGCTTTTGCGCGAAGTCACATTGAGTATACCCGAGTTTTATGCGCTCTTTTTCCAGATTTTCCGCAAATGTGTCTAACATCTCTTTCTTTGTAGTCACCTTAAATTCCCCCTTTGTATCAAGATTCTGACGAAAATTATCAAGCAAAAGAGCAAGCACACATGAAATTACGTCAACATCTTGTGCGGTATCCGGTGTAATATAAATATAAAGATGTTATACGGAAAATTTTATCATATTTTTAAAAACTGTCAATAAGGAGGGGAGAAAAAAGTTGAAAAATTAGCGATTCTGTATATCGAAATAGGCAGATACGTGGCGCACGGTTGATATTCTTGAACGTATGTTCTATAATCGTGGTATCACTATTTTGATTGAGACTGTCAGGGAGGTACATAATCATGAGAGATGAACAACCGGAAGATAAAAAGAAAGAAATAAAACAGATGGTAGACGAAATTTATAATCCAGCGTACATTGATATGATTTATGGCTTTGTAAAAAGATTATACGCGGAAAATAAGAAGCAGGGGAACTGACCCCTGCTTCTTTTATTTCGAAAAACGATCCATGAACTTCCAAAAAAGTTCCTTGTCTTCTTTTGACAGATGATAATATTTCATAATTGCTTCTTTGGCTTTCAAGTCTTCAATTCCGATTTCAGCACATATAGTTCCGAAGTCTACATCAACATCACGAAACATTTCACCTTCTCCATCTCGGAGCCATTCTTCCCGCACATTATATTTCTCACAAATTAATTTAATGACGGCATCAGAAGGGGTTCGCCTTCCCATCTCATAACTTGAGACGTTCGAAAACGATATCCCAAGATCGTTTGCGAATTTTTGCTGGCTACCTATGTTTAAGGCTTTACGCAGCATTTTCAATCTTTCATGCAACATTTTCACCTCCTGTCTAATGATAGTTTACACCAGAATGAGCAAAATATCAATAGAAAAAATCGTACAAAGTACGAAAAAACATGTTGACAAAGTATGTACATAGTGCTATATTGAGAATGTACAAAGTACAAAGGAGGTGAGTACATGGTAGCAGAAAAAGATAAAGAAGATTGCAAGAAATTTGCAGATATTTTTATGTCACTGCCAGAAGACAGTAAGAACATGGTCATCATCTATCTTTCGGCACTTCGCGATAGAGAAGAAGCAGACAAAGCCCGGTTACAGAAAACGTAAGGAGCGGAAAAGAAGTGAATAGAGATGTAGAAGATACATGCTTCGATGAATCCGGCGAGTACGAATTTGACGAAGACGACCTGCGGCGTATCGAAGCATGGGAGAAAATCGTTAAGTGTACGAGAAGAGCGCACATTGGCTCACTGGTTATGCTTGCGGCATCACTCGTATCATTGGTTGTTCAGATCAGCAATCTTTTTAACGGCAAAATGCAAACAGGGTCATTGCAATTTGCTTAGTAACGTTATCATAACGTTACGCTAACAGGGACGTAGCGTCACAGTAACGCCCCTAGAATAAGAATAAGAATAAGAAAAAGATATAAAAACATATATTGAGCATCGCAAGCGCTGCTCGGTAAGCAAAATAGCTTTTTCTTGACCACAGAAAGAAGGTGGAAGCATGAACGAAATGATTATCACGAATGCAGAGTTCGGGAGTATTCGAATCGAGATGCGAAACGGAGAACCGTGGTTTGTTGGCTCCAGTATCGCAAAGGTCTTGAAGTACCAGAACCAGCAGAAAGCCATTCGGGACCACGTAGACGCCGAGGACAAGCTGACCGAACAAATCGTTCTGGCAGGTCAGCGACGGGAAGTGACGCTGATTAACGAATCCGGGCTGTATAGCTTGATTCTCTCGAGCAAGATGGAAGAAGCAAAGAGATTCAAGCACTGGATAACGTCGGAGGTTCTCCCGGCGATCCGGAAAACCGGTGGGTATCAGCAGACAGCACCGCAGGGAAAGGAACTTCTGGCTCTGGCAGTCCTCGAAGCGCAGAAAACCATTGAGGAGCAGAACCGAGCCATTGAGCGGATGCGTCCGAAAGAGATTTTCGCGGACGCAGTGAGCGCAAGCAAAACGTCAATCTTGATCGGCGACCTTGCAAAGCTGATTAAGCAGAACGGGGTTGACATCGGCGAGAAGCGGCTCTTCCAGTGGATGCGGGAAAACGGCTATCTGATCCGGAAGGACGGAGCCAGTTACAACATGCCGACACAGAAGAGCATGGATCTCGAGGTTATGGAGATCAAAGAGTCCACGATCACCCAGCCGAACGGAAATGTTCGGATCAGCCGCACCCCGAAAGTAACGGGGAAAGGGCAGAGATATTTCGTCAACAAAATTCTATCCGCAATGGCATAGCTATGATGGCGATGCTAAGGAAAAGCGCAGCGGAGAATTGAAATGCGAGGGCAAGGAAAAGAATAGACTAGCATAGAGATGCAAAGGAGTAGCAACGCGTGGGCATGATCAACGATGGCAAGGAAAAACGTTGAGTAGAAGGGCTATGGAATAGTGATGCACCGTCATGAGCTGAAAAGCAAAGGAATAGCCATGAAAGACTGGGCAACGAAAAGCCATGGAATGGCGCCGAACAGTAGAGCTGAGCGAGGGCATGGTACAGCGAGCCAACGAACCGGAATGCTACGGAAAGGAATCGCAGGTCGGAGCAAAGGAATAGCACTGGAAGCCAGGATGAGCAACGGCATAACAAGGCAATTCATAGATGCGAGCAGACAAGCAAAGGAAATGAAGTGCGGCGGATTGATACGCAGGTGCGCAGCGAAGAGGGCAGAGCGCCGAAATCAAAAAATAAAAACGAAAAGGAGAAAGCAACATGCAGGAAATCAAAGTAAGATTAACATTCACCGAGGAAATTCTTGGAACAGCGGCGGCAGATAAGGAGATTCACAAGACCTATATTGCGTCTCTTGCGCCGAACGCGCCGAGCAAGAAGGAAGAGGTCGAAGCAGTAGGCGTGGAAGAGACGATTGAGAAAGCAATGACCGTTTTCCCGAGAAACAAAGAGGGCGTGCCGATCTATTGGGACTACCAGATTAAGGGATTTTTCAAAGATGCGGCCGGAATGCTGCGTAAGGTTCCGAACACGAAAAGCTCGAAAATTAAGGCGTATAAGAAAGAGATTGACGGGCTGATTTTCGTGAAAGAGCGTCAGATCCCGATTCATTTTGACGGAGAGATCGGAAACTGCGAGCGGCCGCTGAGAGGACAGACACCGCAGGGCGAGCGCGTGGCGTTAGCAAACAGCGAGAGCATCCCGGCGGGGGCGTGGATCGAATTTACGGTGCAGTGCTTAACTGATGGATTGGCGGGAGCGTGACAGAGTGGCTTGATTACGGAATGCTCAGAGGTCTTGGACAGTGGCGAAACTCAGGGAAAGGCCGCTTCCAGTGGGAACGAATCGAGTAAGGAGGAACATGGAAGAAACGACATGGGAGCAGGCGGAAGGCTTCGCAGTCAGCGTGATACGAGAAGCCAGAATAAAAGCAAAATTCTGGTTTGCGGCGTGGCTGGTAACTTTCGTGGTGCTGATAACGGTTGTGGCGGCCGTGTTGGTGATGTAGTAAGGAGGTTCCCCGGATGGAAGAAATTACGAAAGCAGAAGCAGAAAAAATGATTTTCATGTTTCTGGGACGAGAGGTCCGGATCAAAGAAAAAGAAGAAAGTCGGATATCGTATCCGGCGCGGTATATGCGAAAATCGGAGCTGCTGAAAATGCAGAATCCCCTGTTGGGGGAAACAGTGCTCGAACGCGCCGAGAAATACGCACCGGCGGGGGTTGTGAGGAAAATCAACCCGATGAAGAAAAACAGCCCGCTTGTGTTCGACACAGTGGAGCTGGAGAAATGGAGGGCGAAGCATTGAAGAAAAAAATTGTAGCAGCAGAAGTGATTCTGTGGGTTACGGCACTCGTGGCCATCAGCGACATCAACTGGGGCGGGTTCTTCTGGTGCTTTTCACTGATGATTCTTGGATTCCTTGCTTTTCTGGCGGTTGACGCGGAGGAGAAGCGAAAGAGAACAGAAGCGGAAAAGGCAAAAAAGAAGAAAGACAGAGTGTTCCAGATGTGGTTGAGAATATAAAAAATGCCCTCCGGAGAGACGAAGGGCATCCATAAAAAGACAACATCATCATAGCACATGAAAGGAGAAAAGGCAATGGGAATGAAAGGTTTTAAGGGATTCGAGAAAGATTTTCCTGCGGAGGGAAACAGTGCGAGGAAAACACGACATATGAGGAGTACGGTGAGGGATGCTGCTATAAAGGCGTTATGCATTTCTACGAGGACCCGTGGGAGGTTCTGAACCATTACGACCTCGTGGATGGCAACGGAAATTTGTCTGAATTTGCGGAAGTGGAAGCATTGGGTCAGGTATGGAATGACGGAGAAAAGCGGGCAACAAATAAAATTCACGTCGGCGAAAAACTCGGACTTAAAGGGTTCTTGAAAGCGTGCATTGATTTTACACTTGAAAAAACGAATGGAACGAATCTGTCCGGTGACTCCGCGCAGATCGGCTCGTCCGGTGACTCCGCGCAGATCGGCTCGTCCGGCAACTCCGCGCAGATCGGCTCGTCCGGCAACTGCGCGAAGATCAACAGCACCGGAGAAGACGCTGTGATTATGTGCGCAGGCAGAAGATCAAAAGCAAAAGGCAAAAAGGGGAGCTGGATCACGCTTGCGGAATGGGTGAAAGATGAAGAAAAAGGACGCTATGTGCCGATCTGCGTAAAAACAGAGCGTGTAGACGGCGAAAAAATCAAAGAGGACACTTATTACACGCTGAAAAACGGAGAATTTTCGGAGGTAGAAGAATGAAACATTATGAATATGCAGGAATGGACGTAAGCACAGAAAAAAGTGTAGAGGACGGCGCAAGATGCTACATCGAAGCAGTACGCCGGTATCTGGAATCTGAAAAATTCCCGCAGGTTGAGACAATCGCGGCGATTCTCGGATTGCAGAAAGTAGAAGAAAACAGAAAAGAAGGAGAAAAAGAAAATGAATGAATTAAAGATCGAAATTAGCCAGGAACCGGCTGTGATCCGGTGCAATTTTGAGGATGTGAAAGCTAAGTTGTCCGAAAAGATGGCGGAGTATCAGGGAGCGGTATTCACTGAGGAATCTAAGAGCGTGGCTAAGGCGGAACTGGCGTCTCTCCGGAAGACCAGAGAAGAAGTAGAGAAACGTCGGAAAGAAGTAAAGGCGCAGTGCCTGGTGCCTTACAACGACTTCGAGGAGAAGGTAAAAGAGCTTCTTGAAATCATCGACGAACCGATTTGCCTGATCGATAGTCAGCTGAAAGAGATGGAGGCAGAGCGCATCCGCAAGCGTCATGGGGATGTTGAGAAGCTGTATGCAGAATGCACCGGTGAATGGGCGGAGTACCTGCCACTCAAGGAGATCTATGTGAAAAAGTGGGACAACGCCACCACCAGCCTGAAACAGATCGAAAAAGAGCTTCTGGCGATGGCTGAAAAGGTTGCTTCTGAGATTGGCATTATCCGCAATACGCAGTCGGAGGTTGTGGAAGATGCGTTGCAGGTCTATCAGAAGAGCCGTGACCTTGGTGCCGCCCTTACCCGGATTAATATATACGAGGACAATAAAAAGCGGGCATTGGAGGCGGAACGCATCCGCCGCGAGCAGGAAGAGGAGAAGCGCCGGCAGGCTGAGATTGAGAGAGCACGGGAGGAAGAGCGAAAAAAAATCGAAGAAATCGCCAGAGTAAGAGAAGAGGAACGGAAAAAGGCGGAAGAAGCGCTGAAAGCTGCTACAGTGGCGGCGCAAGAACCGGAAGTACCTTTTACACTCGATGATTCTGAGGACGGCGACGATCTGCCGTTTCCGCAGCCGCAGACGGTTACCATGTGGTACAAGGTTGTTGTTACACCGGAGGAGCTGGAACAGGTGGAAATTGCTTTTAACAGCATCGGAATCTATTTTGAGAGGAGACAGGCATAATGGGAGCTGTGGAGGTTGACAGAAGCAGAGACTACCCGATGATTTACCGCTCGATTGCTGGCGTGATCGCGGATGTCGGAGCGGTCGGGAAAGACAAGGTTAATAAGCAACAGGGCTTTAAATTCCGGAGCGTTGACGACGTTTACAACGCTTTGCATCCTGCTTTGGCAAAAAACAAGGTGGTAATTGTCCCGAATATTCTGGAACGAGATGTGAAAGAACTGCAAACAAGAAACGGTTCAATGATGCATTATGTGACCTGCAAAATCAAATTCACATTTTATGCGGAGGATGGTTCCTCTGTCGAATCGACCATTGTAGGAGAAGCGATGGACACAGGAGATAAGGCAACCAATAAGGCAATGGCAATTGCTTACAAATACGCTTGTTTCCAGGTGTTCTGCATTCCAACGGCGGATATGGTAGACGATCCAGATGCAGAATCTCCAGAAGCACGAAAAACAAATGAACAATCAACTGCGGATGCAGGGAAATCATTAATTAACGAGGAAATGGTACGCAGAATCAACGCTGAATTAAGCCGTACCGGTGTGAGAAAAGAACAGATTTTTGCATTATTTGGAGTCGATGCATTAGAAAAATTGAATATTCTGCAGTACAACAAAGCAATGAAAAAATTACAAAAGACACCGAATGCAGTAGAGATGCCAACGGGTGATGCATAATGCGCGCTCTGGCTGAAATCGTAAAATCCGTGGAAAAAGACGGTGATACGTGGCTTGTAGTGCGGCTGCCGAAAAGCAGGCTGAAAGAAGAAATTGAAAATAAAACCATCACGAACACAGAAATGCGTTTCGACGATGGGCGGCATATCTCCAATCTGCAGCGGAAGAAAGCATACGCAACCATCCGGGATATAGCTATTGAGTTGGGCTATCTCCCGGAGGAGATGAAAGAGATTATGAAATGTAACTACAGGATCGAGACAGGAGAACCGTATTTCTCCCTTTCAGACTGTTCAGTGGGGACGGCACGGGATTTCATCACGTTTCTGATGGATTTCGTGCTGAAAGAGGGAATACAGCTCTCAGACAGCGGAATAGAACGCGCGGATGACGTTGGAAAATACTTATACGCGTGTATCAAGCACAGAAAATGCGCGGTATGCGGGAAAGACGGTGAAATACACCATGTTGATACAATCGGCATGGGAAATGACCGGCGGAGGGTGGATGATTCTGGATACCGGAAAATCTGTCTGTGCAGGACGCACCACACGATCGCACATCAACGAGGAATGCCGAGCTTCGAGAAAATGTATCACGTCTACGGAATCATTGTGGATGATAGCCCGGAAGGGAAATCATAGAGTCCAGCATGGAACTGTCAACAGAGTATCTCAGTATGGTTCAAAATTTTATACGTCACAAAAAGGCGGCTGGCTGGAGCCGCCGGAAAGGGGCAGAAATGCCGATCAACAGCAAACAGAAAGGGAAACGCTTCGAGTTGGAGCTTTCCAGAAAGTTCCGGGAGTATGGCTACACGGAGTCCCGCCGGACCGCGCAATACTGCGGGAACACCGGGGACGCATCCGATGTTGTAGGCCTCCCTGGAATCCACGTGGAAGCGAAACATCAAGAGCGAATGCAGCTCTATGATTGGATGGATCAGGCGAAACACGACGCGAAAGAAAGTGGAAAAGACGTTTTGCCCGCAGTATTTCACAAAAGAAACAATCATAAGATCCTGGTCACGATGGAACTCGACGACTGGATGACAATATTCCGCGAATACGAAGCGGGAATGAGTCTGAAAGAAGGTGCGGACGATGGGCGAGGTTAAGTGGGTTAAGATGTCGATAGACATGTTCGATAATCGAAAGATCAAGTATCTGCGCGGCCTGCCGGAGGGAAACAACATCGTTCTTATCTGGGTCATGCTGCTGACTCTGGCAGGGCGGTGCAATTCCAATGGATATATTTTCCTTACCGAAAACATCCCGTATACTCCGGCGATGCTCGCAAATGAGCTTGGATTCCCAGAAAGTACTATTCTGGTAGCCATGAAAGCGCTGGAAAGTATGGGAATGATAAGCCGAAACGAGGAAAACACGCTTCTGATCCCTGGATGGGAAGAACATCAGAACGTAGCCGCGTTGGAACAGATCCGGGCGAGCAACCGGAAGCGGCAGGCGCGGTACAGGGAACAGGCGAAAATAGAAGCTGTGGAGCAGGAAACACCACCGCCGGTAGAGGAGAAGCAAGAGGAACACGAAGAACCAGAAGAACCGAAGCCGTCGAAAAAGGCGGAGGAAACCAAAGAAGCAAAGATTCTTTTCGAGCGGTTGTGGAGCCTGTATCCGAACAAAAAAGGCAAGGGGCAGGTAAGTGATACAGCAAAGAAAAAACTGCTTAAAATCGGGCATGAAGAGCTTGAGAGAGCAATTCAGAGGTATAAGACGGAACTGGAAAAGGAGGACTGGAGAAAGCCGCAGTACGGCAGTACCTTTTTCAATTCTGGTTACTTGGATTATCTCGACGCGAATTATGAGCCGGGAAAAAGAGAGCCGACGAAGCAGCAGAAAGAAAACAAATTCAATAATTTTAACCAGCGTGACTATGATTTCACGGCGCTTGAGCAGGCATTGACAGGAGGTTAAGCATGGTATCAGTAATCAAAACAGCAATTATCTGCGCAACAGTAGCGTTTTGCTTCTTCCAGATGATGAAACGCTAAGAAAAGGACAGGGGAGGGACCTATGAGCAATAAATTGAAGAAAAAGCCGTCAACGCGGTTAAGCCCTGAGACGATGACAGCCGCAGAGGTAAGCGGGATCACAGGTGTCAAGCTCGAAATCCTGCGGAAATGGGTGGACAGGATGCAGAGAAACCTGTCCGAAGCCTACCAGAAAGAAGCACAGGAAAAGCTGCTGAAAGCAGAGGACTGCATCAGCGCGGCGAACGTCGTGTGCTCGGCACTGGCGATCTATGAGACATGGGGGTACAAAAAGGCGCTTGACCGGTACATGGACAACTACACTGCGGCAGTACGGAAGATGAACAGTGTAGGTCTGGCTAAGATGTACGAGGAGCTGCACGAAAAGACCGGCGCGACGCTGGAATTTGAGGATATGGATCTCGCAAAAGAGTTTGGCTTTGGAGGGGCGGAAGAATGAAAGAAAAGAAATACGATAAAAACAATTTCCCGGATGCTCTTCTGAAAGAATGGGATAAAACGAGAAAACAGATTCTCGGAAAGGCAGGAAAAGAGAATGGAGATCATCGGAATTGTTCTGTTCTGCGCGGTGATTCTCGCGTCAGCAAAACTAATGCTTGACCCGCCGGATCGGAAAAAAGATCCGAAAGAGGATGAGGAGCAAATTGAATTTCTGAACAAGTGGAACAAGAAACATAAAAAATAAAAAACACAAAGAAAGGAGCCAGCCTCCGGCCGGGGCAAGGGTATACCGGGCTTCTGAATGAAATGGGAGAATTAAGCACAGAAGAATGGAAAAAACAGAAAAAGGTACAGAGAGCAATCTTCACGGCAAAGCAGAATCTGCCGTATGAAGTGAAACTTCGTCGCCAAGCCAGAAGAGCATGGGAGTTCTGGGCAGAGATGGAAAGTCAGGATAAGAACTGTCATGTGATCGTAGGTGGATTGGACAGTATTACGCTGTATATCTGGTTGCACAGCCTCGGCATTCACGTTACAGGAATTACAGTGTCTGGCATTGAGGATCAGAGCATCCAAAAGGTACATAGAGCGCTGGGACTTGAGATTGTAAAATCGTATAAGAGCAAGGTCACGATCTTGAATGAGATTGGATTTCCGGTTATTAGCAAGAAGATCGCCGGGCGGATCAATACGCTACAGAACCCGACAGAAAACAATAAAACGGTGCGGCATGCGATTATCACCGGCGAATGCGGTGCTCAGGGGCATTATGCCAAAAACAGCCGCATGCAGTTGCCGCAGAAATGGCTGAGATTGTTTGGTGGTTATGAAAACGAGAACGAGGGTGTCAACTATGGCAAGCCTGAGCCGGACATTAAAATTTCGAACGAGTGTTGTTACTGGCTAAAAGAGAAACCTTGCGACGACTGGGCGAAGAACCATAACAGCAGTCCTTACCTTGGAATCATGGCAAGCGAAGGGGGACAGCGTGAAGAGGCGCTGATCGATCATGGTTGCAATTACTACGGAAAGACCGTGACGCGATCTGCTCCCTTTGCAATCTTTATGCGGCAGGATATCCTGCAGTTGGCTCTGGATATGGACCGCTGGTACCATGATCATCTGGCGCTGTTCGAGAAGCTGTATCATGCGCAGCCATACGGCCGGAATAAGGACGGAAGTCCGAAAGAATATGTTCCGCTGGAATCCATCGTACCGGAAATCTATGGAACGATAGCGAAGCGGCAGAATGGAGAACTATACACAACAGGAGCACAGAGAACCGGCTGTAGCATGTGCGGTTTTGGAATTCATCTGGAGCAGCGGCCGCATCGGTTTGACAAGCTCCGGGAGCGCAACCCGAAAGAATGGGAATTCTGGATGTATCGCTGTTGCACAGATCCAAACACTGGCGAAAAATATGGCTGGGGAAGGGTGCTGGACTATATCGGCGTGGAGTGGGAGGACATTCCGACGGTGCAGATGAGTTTGGAGGATTTTCTGAAATGAAAGAGTTGATTATAGATTGCTTTGCTGGCGGAGGCGGTGCATCCGTTGGCATTGAGATGGCACTGGGGAGACCGGTAGCGAAACAGGTGGCGCGGATCGGGAACAGCGTGGTGCCGATCATGGCGCAAAAGCTGGTAGAAGCAAACTGCCCATACCTAAAAGTAGGGGAGCGGGTGCCGAATCTGAATATCGATGACAGCCAGGGACAGTTGAGGTTTGCGTGAGGAAAAAGGAGGAAGAATGATAATTAAGAGTCAAAACAAAGATCTTGTGGTAGATACATACGGAAATGATTTCCGTATGTTCTGCGGATCGGATGGCCGGTACGCTATTGAGACAAGAGCGGGCGTATTGGGAGTCTATAAAACCAAAAAAAAAGAAGAAAAGGTCCTTGATGAAATCGCTGAGCAGATTGGATGTTGTAAAGCGGATGAGATCATCTGGGGCGATGGATTGGCGACCTCCGTGAAACGGTATATCAAGCTCTTGCAGAGGAATACGTATATCAAATGCCAGAAGAAGAGGAGGAAGATGATGCTGATTAGAAGACAGGACAAGAAAGCAATCTTCAATATTGATACTTGCAGAGTGCTTTATGTGGCTGAGACGGTTGGAGGTTGTTTTAAAATCTGCGCAGACCAATTCGAACAGCTTGGAACTTACAAAACAGAAGAAAGAGCAATGGAAGTTTTGGACATGATCGCAACGCAGAGTGCGTTATGCAACGCAGGAGTTGCTGTGTATTTAGTGGATGAAATCGAAAAAGCTTGGTATATGGATATGCCGGAGGAGTGAAGACAGAATGACGAAAGAAGAGCTTGTGATAGGGAACAGGTATAAGATCCGCCGCCCGTCAATCGCGGATGGCAACGTAAATTCGTATCAGTGGAGCGATGCAACTTTGGTTGATATCTCGACACATATTGCGGTGTTCAGTGTGGGAGAGTATTGCGTCACCTACAAATTCTGCCAGTTAAGAGATGAAGTAAAAGAAGCGTAACGCAGAAAGGAGCTGCACCATGAGTATTCGGAGCACATTTTTGAAAGATTACGGGATTTCGAAAGAACTTGGGGATAAGATCGTATCATATTGCAGAAACGCGCACGACTACGACCAGAATCTTATCTTGCAGGCCGCACAGAAGACTTGCCCAGAGATATCGAGCGCCCTGTTCGCGAATCTGACGCTTGGAATTGGGTATGACCGAATCAGCCAGGTGCAGTACATCCCAATGCAGCGGAAAGATTTCCAGGGATACAGGCGGAAGACAATCGAGGAGCTGTATAGATTGCTGCTTCTGCATGGGAAGGAGTTAGAATGATAATCGGAGGGAAAGAAGTAAGCGAAATTTTGGTGCGTACGAAAGAAAATGAGTTGATTGTAAGTATCACAGATAAAAACGTTATCGTAAAAAACGGTTATGATGTGGATCTTTGGCCATCAGAGGAGAAAAAATCCGAAGAAACGGAAAAATAATCTGATGTTAAGCACAAAAAGGGTACAATGAAAAGCTCCCATACCAGTACACTAAGAATAGAAGTGTATTAGTATGGGGGTGATTTTTATGCCTACAAACAAGACTTATGACAATCTCGAGAAAATGATCTTCTCCGGCGTGGGAGAGTACGGAATCCCCGAAATTATGCCGGAAGAATACAAGCCGTGTGAGTGGATCGGATTCAACTACGCGGCCAACACAACGAAAAGAGCCGGGAAAGGCGTTCATTTCTTCCTGGATGACTACCAGTTCGAACGTATATGGAACAACCCGGACAGGTATATTGAGGTACTGAGAGACTATGACTACGTGCTTTCACCGGATTTCAGCATGTACACGGACTTTCCGAAAGCCATGCAGATTTACAACCATTACAGAAAACACTGGTGCGCGGCATATATGCAGATGAATGGACTGCGTGTAATACCTACGATCGCATGGAGCGATGAAAGCTCGTTCGAGTGGTGCTTTGATGGCGAGCCGGTGGGAAGCGTGGTGGCAGTATCCAGTGTGGGAACGCAGAACAGCAAGGCGAAAAAGGCGGCATTCCTGCGGGGATATGAAGAAATGATGAAACGATTATCACCGGAGCGCGTGATCTTCTTCGGGAAAGTTCCGGAAGAACTGGAAGGGGACGTGGAAAAGGTCGCGGCATTTCAGGAGAGATACAAGAAGGAGGGAACCTAGATGGGGGGGGGGCGCGGAAGTAGCAGCAACTTACAAAACAGAAGCACCAAGCAATCATTAGAGGAGTTTCTGGGGAAAAGAGGACTTTCCTCTCCTATAAGTGATTACATGGTAGATAAGATGCGTATTCCTCATGGAATGACGCAGCGACAGCAGAAAAAATTAGAAAAAGATGCTGCAAAAGCAAGAGAAGAGTACGCCGCAAAGCGAGAATCAGCAATTAAGGAATACAATCAAAAAGTTGCATCTGGGCAAATTACACAACCAGGTAAGTATGATAAGTTACTGAAAACCGCGAAAGGTCATTCGGATAACGAATCCGTGCAGGCAGCCAGAAGAACGCTTACAAAACGCGGCATAGACTGGAAAACAGGAAAGAAATTGAAGAGGTAAACGATATGGGCGGACGAGGGGGGGCAAGTGGAATAGGCAGGAAAAGCCAATCCACGTTGGACCCGAAAGCAAAAGAGCAGACGATTACGACCTATTACCGCAGAAATTCAATCTACGGAGCACATTATGGAGATGACGTCTTTGAAGCTGTGGAGAGAAAGAACGAAAAAGGTGGAATTGAGATTGTAAAAGCATATGGAACGTTTGATAATAGTAACCCGAAAGCAAACACCAAGGACGTAACGTATAAAATTAAGCACGGTATTGTGAGCTGGCATGATTCTCGAGGAGTTGAGAGTTATGGAATCAATTGGGATAAGGTAAGTAGCGTATCCGGGCAAACCTACAACTTACGCGGAACACTGAAAGAAAAAGGCTTTCGGTGGGACGGTAAAACAAAGAGTTGGGTAAAGAAAAACTGATCGGTAGGACGGGGAGGACATTATGGCAAACCTAAACGCGATCATTAAAAAATTGCAACGTGCGCTAGTGAAGAACGGGCAAATCGTGAAGATAGGGACAACACAGTTCTATTCAAAGGAGCAAGAGAGGATGATAACCATGTATATACTGTCAACCCCTGTTGATTTTCTCGGAAAAGCTGGTGTATGGAAACAAATGGACTATCAGATCATCAGAACAGCATCACAGCTCGATTTGCTGAACTGTCTGGTAGATATGTGGAGGTCACTGCAAGAATGGCAATAGACAGAGGTGATTAGATGAGCGTAACAAAAAAACAAAAAGATTTCTGCCATGAGCTGATGGAATGCGGGAATAAGGCGGAAGCGGCAAGAAAAGCGGGGTATTCTGAGAAGACAGCACCGCAAATGGCAAGCGAGAACTTAAAAAAGCCGAATGTTAGAGAGTATTTACGCCATCTGGAAGAGCAAGTAGAGAGCGAAAAGGTCGCAACTATCAAGGAAATACAGGAATTTTATACTTCGGTTATGCGAGGTGAAATAAAGGATCAGTTTGGGCTTGAAGTGTCTATTGATACCAGAATGGCGGCAGGCCGGGAGCTTATGAAGCGAATTGAGCTGACTGAGAAAACGAAAGCAGGCGGCGAGGGCATTACGATCATCAACAATATTCCACGACCGGAGGGAAAGAATGGAAAGCAGCGTAAACGCAGTAAATCTAACTGACATCATCGCGCCTGCTTTCTATGCTGTTCATTGGGATATTCTTGACGGCAACCACACTTATTATGACCTGTACGGAGGACGCGGATCCACAAAGTCATCATTTGTAGGTATTGAAATTCCGCTCGGGATGATGATGGACGCGGAAAAAGGAGAGCATACAAATGCTGTGATATTCCGAAAAGTTGGGAATACCCTGCGAGAATCGGTGTTTGAGCAGATCGCATGGGGGATTGATGCACTTGGTGTGAATGATCTTTGGTCGGCGAGTGTAAGCCCGATGCAGTACACTTATAAGCCGACTGGACAAAAGATCATCTTTCGCGGACTGGATAAGGCAAAGAAAACGAAATCAATCAAGGCAAGCCGCGGATGGTTTAAATATCTGTGGTTTGAGGAACTTGACGAGTTCGCTGGAATCGAAGAAATCCGAACCGTACAGCAGTCCGTACTGCGTGGTGGCGATAAGTTCGTTGTATTCAAAACATTCAATCCGCCGATCAGCCGGAGCAACTGGGCGAACGTATACGTTGAAGAACCACGAGACGACAGTTACAGGCACAAGAGCGATTACACAAGCGTTCCTGTTGAATGGTTGGGGCAACAGTTCATTGACGATGCAGAACACCTCAAAAAGACCAACGAACGCGCGTATAAGCATGAGTATCTCGGTATTCCGGTTGGACTTGGAACGAATGTATTTGAGCTTCTTGAAATCAGAACCATTACGGATGAGGAAATACAGAAATTCCAGTCTATCTACCAGGGACAAGACTGGGGTTGGTATCCGGATCCGAAAGCATTTATTCGGGCGGCTTATATGCCTAATCAAGAAAAAGTGTATCTGCTTGACGAACTGGGCGGATGTAAGATCAGAAATACCGCCATGGCGAAGCAGATCAAAGATAAGAGCTATGATGATTATTCTATATACTGTGGTGTAGACGAAGAGGAAAGCATAGTAGACTTCCGAGATGCAGGACTTCCGGCTAGAAGAGCGCTTGTTACTCCGGGCAGCCGAAAATATACTTTCGAATGGCTCCAGTGCAGAACGATTGTTATTGATCCGGCACGGACACCACGAGCATACAAAGAAATCATCAAGTACGAACATGAAATTGATGCAAACGGAGAAGTGATAGCAGATTATCCAGACGGTGACGATCACTGGATAGATTCTCTCAGGTATGCTACATCTCCAATATCAATGCGCAGGGGGTATAGTGCATAATGTGCGAATTTTGCGATGAGCTGAAGAACTGGAAAACATTAGAAAGATTCGATCAGCGTGCACGGTACATCTATCAGTGCAAGCTGATCCGTAAGACGATGGTTGAGACACGAGCGGCCGGAAGCATCGATGGAACGCCGCATAATGTCAATTACTGCCCGATGTGCGGCAGAAAAGTGACAGAGGGCTAGGAATGGGACTGATAACAACTATTAAGAGGTGGCTAAGCATGTTTTTTCGAAGCGAAGCGGAGCAGACGTTTAACGTTGATACGATCGAATCCCCGGTAATGGATACGGTCATTAAAAAATGCGCGGCTGTTTATTCCGGAGAACCGCCGTGGAAAGATGTAAAAAACGGCATCCGAACAATCAATTTTGCAAAATCGTTAAGCTCCGAAACAGCGCGGCTTGCGACATTAGCAATCAAAATCACAATCGAGGGATCAGAACGGGCGGAATGGCTGCAGCAACAGACGGATGCAGTGTTTTTTAGTATCCGCAAATGGGTGGAATATGGCTGTGCGTATGGCACGGTAGTCATCAAGCCGAACGGGAAGACGTTGGATGTATTCACACCTGATGAAGTGCTTATAACCGATTATGACAACCAGAATATCACCGGAATGATATTCAAAGATACGTACACGCAAGGAAAATGGTACTACACGCGGCTGGAGTATCACCGATTTGCAGAAGAAAAGCAGGGCGAGGAAACAGTACGCCCTTACTATATTTCCAACCGGGCGTATCGGTCGAAATCTCCCGATTCAATCGGCGATCCGGTGGCGCTGAAAGATACGAAATGGTCTGAGCTTATGGCAGACTCCCCGCCGATCTTGAAAACGAACGGAGAAAGCCTGGACGGTCCGATGTTCGGCGTGTTCGTGACACCGCAGGCGAATAACGTAGATAAGTCTACGCCACTCGGCCTGCCGGTATATGCCGAAGCTCTGGAAGAACTGAAAGACCTTGATGTCGCGTACTCGCGCATGACCGGAGAAATCAATGACAGTGAACGAATCGTTCTAGCAGATGATCGGTTATTGTCTCCGGCTGGCACGCCGGTTAATAAGGTGAACCCGGGAGCTGCCGCAACAAAGAACTTGCCGAAGTACGTTCGAAACGTCTACGGCGATGGGCCGGATTCTTTCTACCAGGAAATCAACCCGACACTCAACACAGAAGTGAGGGTTAAGGGAATCAATGCGTTATTGTCGCAGATCGGCTATAAGGCTGGATTCTCCAACGGCTATTTCGTGTTCGACCAAAAAACCGGTATGGTAACAGCAACTCAGGTTGAATCCGATGACCGGCGGACGATCCAATACATCAAGGATGTTCGGGATCAGCTCGAGAAGTGCATGGATGCCGTCTATTACGCGCTGAGCGTCTATGCGGATCTGTACGGCGAGAGTCCGGCGGGAGAGTACGAAGTAACGTATGATTTCGGCGATATTACGTACAACCGCGAGGAGGACCGCGCACGCTGGTGGAATTACGTTAATGCCGGAAAAGTACCGGCGTGGATGTATTTCGTCAAGTTCGAGGGATTCTCGGAGGAAGACGCAAAGGCAATGGTCGAAGAAGCCACTCCGAAAGAGGATGAGCTTTTTGACAGCAAATATAAGGAGGAATGATAACATGGATATGAGTGGAGTAGCAACAGTAGTATGCATCACAGTAGTCTGCTATCTGGTAGGCATGGTGATGAAAGCAACGGATATTAGCAACAAGTGGATTCCGTGCGCAGTAGGATTGGCGGGAGCGGTGCTTGGCGTTGTTGGTATGTACACAATCCCGGACTTTCCGGCGCATGACGTGCTTAATGCGGTAGCCGTCGGCATTGTCAGCGGATTAGCAAGCACCGGAGCAAACCAGATCATCAAACAGGCACAGAAAGAGGAATAAGACATGCTTACCCCGGAGTATCTGCAGCACGCGGCAGAGGGCGCAGAAGCCATCACAGAGGATTTACACAACCGGATCATGCGGAAGATCGTCAAGGCGATTTTAACACGCATGGAACGCGGCGAAAACTACATGCTGACGGCGGCGGACAAGTGGAGAATCGAAGCACTGCAGGAAGCTGGCTATCTGCTGGAAGATATCCAGAAAGAGATAGCAAAGGCGACCAATCAGCAGCTATCAGAGATCAAATCAGCCTGCGTTGACGCGGGAATACAGACGCTCAAGTGGGACGACGCGGTATATAAGGCGGCTGGGCTGGTACCTACGCCGCTTCTTCTTTCCCCCACACTGATGCGCGTACTGGAAAGAGACTATAAGGCGACCGCGGGCACATGGCGGAACTTCACCCGGACGACCGCAGAAGAAGCGCAGAGACTTTTTATCAACGAGCTTGACAGCGCCTATCACAGGGTTCTGAGCGGCGGAGAGTCTTACGGCGCTGTGGTGGCTGATCTGATCGAGAAAGTGTCCGAGGAGGGGCTGACAGTCAAGTACCCGACAGGATACCGGCAGAGCCTTGAATCTGCGACCATGACCATCGTACGCACCGGTATAGCGCAGGCGGCGTGCGATGTATCAGAAGCGCGGATGGAGGAGATGGACTGGGATATTATTCTTGTTTCTGCTCATGTAGGCGCACGAACGGGAGACGGCGGGCAGAACCCGGGAAATCATCTTTGGTGGCAAGGACGATTCTATTCCCGAACCGGAAAAAACAAGAAATACCCGAATTTCTACGAGGTGACCGGATACGGCACCGGCGAGGGGCTGGGTGGCTGGAATTGCCGTCATAGCTTCGGATCGGGAGACGGAAAGAACAACCCATTTGACGCTAAGAACATCTCATACGCAGATAATCGTAAGGTTGAAGAAGCACAGAAGCGGCAACGATTGTTGGAGCGCAGAATACGAAACAGCAAAAGGCAAATTCAAACATTGCAATTTGCTATAGAAAACGCAAGCGACGATGAGACGAAAAGCAAATTGCAATGTAGAACAGAGCAAAAAGCTAATTTGCTTAGTAAGCAAAATAAAGCATATCGCAAGTTTTGCGAAGACAACAACCTGCGCCCTTATGATGAGCGATTGAAAATAGCCCATTGGGACCGAAAACAGGCAGCAAGAGCCGCAGCGGATGCACGGCGATATCAAAAACGCAAAAAGGAAAAAGCAGATGATTGAGACGATTAATCAAATCATGATTCTCTGCGGCTGGATAACTACAGTAGGTGGCGCGATTGTGGTTCTGACCGGAGCATGGAAGAAATTCAAAAAGCCAGAGAGGGATCTGGAAAAGAGGATGCAGACGATGGAGGAGGATATCAAGGATATCAAGTCAAAACTTGAGAAAGATTATACCTCTATCCGCACCCAACGAGATGATATGAATCTGATAATGAGGAGCATGTTCAATCTGATCGAAAATAAGATTACAGGGAACAACATCGAGGGCTTAAAAAAAACGAGGGAAGAACTTGTAAATGCGATGACCGACAAGAAAAATTAAGAGGGCTTATCTTGAAAGTGTATGAATTCACAGTACCGGAGCTGGAATATTTTCGCACGTATTGTAATTTTACGCGTGACGAACGTACACTTTTTGATTATCGGAGTAGGAATATTCCGCTTGAAAAGTGTGCGGAACTAATGAACATTTCTGTTTCTACGGCAAAACGGATCAGTAGAAACGTAAATACAAAAATCGTAAAAGTATGTTAAATTTATCAAAGAAAGAGGGTAAAAAGCATGAAATTATTTATTTCACAGCCTATGAAAGGTAAAACAGATGAAGAAATTTTGGCAGAGCGGGAAAATGCTATTTCAAAATTTAAAAATGTGGAAGTGATTGACTCGTTTTTTAAGGGTGCACCGCACGATGCAACCCCATTGTGGTATTTGGGGGAAAGCTTAAAATTATTAGGGAAAGCTGATGTGGTTTATTTTTGCAAAGATTGGGAGAAATACAATGGTTGCACAATTGAACATGAATGTGCGATGCGTTATGGCAAAAGAATTGTCTACGCTAACTAATAAATCTTTTTTGAGCCTTTTATGGGACTTTGACGAACTGTCAGAGTCCTTTTTTTACGCCTAAAATAAAGGTAGAAAGAGAACGGAGGAATGAATATGTATCCGTATATTGACCCGCAAGCATTTGCGAACGAACAGGCAATGTTGCAGCAGAGAATTAATCAGTTGGAACAGGCGAGAAACCAGCAGATGAGCATGTATGCACCACAAAGTCAGCAACAGCAGCAGGCGCAGACCAGCAACGTAAATTGGATACAGGTTGCAGGTATCGAGGGCGCAAGAAATCAGATTGTCCAGCCTGGACACACTGCCTGGATGATGGACAACAACAGCCCTGTGTTCTACGTTAAGTCTGTGGACGGAATGGGAAGCGCGACTTTCAAGGTATTTCAGTTCGCCGAGAT
This sequence comes from Blautia sp. AM47-4, assembly GCF_003479865.1. Lineage (NCBI taxonomy): Bacteria > Bacillati > Bacillota > Clostridia > Lachnospirales > Lachnospiraceae > Blautia > Blautia sp. AM47-4. The sequence continues at coordinate 24,165 of NZ_QUHY01000025.1, read as the reverse complement.
CTCGCCAGAAGCCCTAAACCCGGCACAGAGCCAGCCGAAAGAAGAAAGACAAGAATATGTTACGCGGCAGGAATTTGACGCTCTGCTGACGCGATTAGGCGAAAAGCCGGAGAATAAGGAGGAACCCGTATGAATCCATTAATGAGCATGATAGGCAATATGGGCGGCGGTAACAACCCGATGGGCGCGATGATGCAGGCTATGCAGATGGTCAATAAGCTCAAACAGGCGGGCAACCCGCAGGCCGCAGTAGAACAGATGGCGCAGACTAACCCGAACGTCAAGAAAGCTATGGATATGTGCAAAGGTAAGAACCCAAAGCAGGTATTCGAGGACATGTGCAGACAGAACGGGATGGACCCGGGGCAGTTCTCTGGGCTGATGAAATAAGATATTAGGGCGGTGCACAGCCTTAATAAATAGAAGGATAAGGAGAAAGAACCATGACAGATGGAACAATGGGACTTAGCGCGGCTGATGTAGCAGCCGTAACGAGAAACAATGACGATGACTGGGGCGGTGGCTGCTGGTGGATCTGGATTATTCTGCTGGCATTTCTGTTCCCGATGATGGGCGGATGGAACCGTGGCGGCGTTGAGACTGGCGTGCAGGACAATTTCATTTCTGATGAATTTGTCAAACGTGACATTTTCAATACCAATCAGAACGTTTCCAACACAGCTTGCCAGACGCAGAGAGACGTACTGGAAAACCGGTATACCAATCAGCTCGGCTTACAGCAGGTGCAGGCGGCACAGCAGAATTGTTGCTGTGAAACACAGAAAGAGATCCTGCAGAGCCGATATGATGCGGCACTCATGGCACAGAATATGCAGGCTCAGATGGCACAGTGTTGCTGTGACATCAAAGAGAGCATTCTGGCCGACGGAAACGCAACCAGACAGATGATGCAGGAAAACACCATCCAGGCACTCAGGGATAAGCTGTCAGACCGTGACCGCGATCTGCAGAACGCGTACAATCAGATTTCACAGGTTTCGCAGACCCGTACAATCATTGATGCGGTACGCCCGACACCTACACCGGCTTATCTTACATGCTCCCCGTATTTTGCGTACAACATGACAGGATACGGCGGATGCTGCGGAAATGGCGGTAACGTGCTGTGATGAACACAAGCGAGCTGTCCGCACTCGATCTTCTGAACCTGTTCGGTGTATTCCTGCAGGCGATGAATTATCAGAGCGACCTGTCACAGGCAAGCAATGCGGATATCGCAAAACACCTACAGGAACAGGACAGAAAGTACCTTGACCGGATCATCGAAAACCAAAATAAAATAATCAGCATGTTGGAAGATTCCAAATCTACGAAATAGTAGTTGTGCAAAATTGCAGGGGTAGGCGTGGAGCTTACCCCTGTTTTGTTAAAAGAAGGAGAAAAATTATGTTAAATGTAATTGCCAAAGCAGAACAGACAGTAGCAGCAGGACAGAATATTGTATTCACAAATACCCGCGTAAAATCCCGTCGTTGTGGATGCTCCAGCGGATGGCTGAACCACATCGAGGGAAGCGGAATTTTCACAATCACGAACCGGACGAACCTTCCTATCGCGGTAGAATTACAGTTCAACGGAAACGTAACAGCGGCGGCAGCGGGCGCGACCGTGCTTACGCTGAAATTGAACGGAGAAGCGGTTGGAGGAACAGAGATGGATTATACCGTAGTTACTGCGAACACTTATCAGAATGTGAGCGCGGACACGCTAATCCCTGTACCGGCAGGAACAAGCCTTACTGTATCAGTCGGAAATATTTCTACAACCGAAGTCCTGGTAAAAGACGCGAACCTCATCATCAAAAAAGTTGCGTAGGGGGTGACGAATCATGATTACTTTCCGAAGCAAAACAGACGTAACAGATGCGGATGCTATTTTTTCGGAAATCAACAGCCGCTTCGTGGCAGCTATCATGATGCACGGCCAGATGGCAGATTATTTCGATTTTCTCGGGCTGAAAGGTTACAAACGGATACATGAGTACCAGCACATCGCAGAAAGCCTTGAGCGCCGTAAAGTGTGCCGATATTATATCGAACGGCACGGGAAAATTATTCCAGATGCGTTTTCTGGCGAGGTTAAAATGATTCCGGACGATGGTATGCCGCAAAAAGTATTTCCGTCGGAAAAGGCACTAAGCAGAAAGCCGTAGAGGATGGATTTTCCGCCTATCGTGAATGGGAAGAGGAGACAAAAGCGGTATATCAGAGCTATGCCGCAACGCTACTTGAAAAAGGAAATGTGGAAGATTTCATGCTTGTAACTTCGCTGATAGATGATGTGGGCGATGAACTGAAAGAGGTTGACAAAATTATTCTTGATCTGATCTCGACCGGCTATGATATGGTCCATATCACTGATTCGCAGAAAGAATTGAACGAAAAATACAAAAAACGCATGAAAGGAATCGAGGTTGAATGATGGGAAACGTGAAAGAAGTGCTGGAAGATCAGCTTGAAAGAGAAAAAAAGTCTGCGATGCAGAAGCTTACAACAGATAACCTTGACGCAATGTTCAAAATCACAACCACACTGTGCAATATTCGGAAAATGGAGTGTGAGAGCATTCCATCTGTCATGATGGATGCATCAGAGACACTGATTAAGAAGTACAGCAACGGAAAATATGATAAGAATATTGATGCATTGTATGACGAATACATTGCGGCAAAAATGGCGTACCAGGAACACGGAGACGCGGCGCACAAAGATAAGCTTATGGATTCCGTCGGCCGCCTGATGGTTGAGGTGTTCGATATGTTGCAAGCGATGATTCTTGATGCGGATTTCCGCGACGAAAGACAGGCTATCATGCAGCAGATTCGAAAACTTGCTGATTCATGACAACAAGATGGGTACAACGAAAAATATCATATGTAGTACGATAGGAGCGTGAAAAGAAGTTGGGATGGGCTTGTAAGTCATTTTGATGTTCAATTCACCTCCTTTCGACGTTCTAGGGGATCCTGTTAAGAGCCTGCACAAGGCTCGGAACGTGTCTGAAATATGCCGCGTTTTCCGTTCCTCAAGCCTTTCTGAAAACGCGGCGTGTTTCTTATTGCTATGAATTACACAATTGGGAAACAGTAATGGAAAGCTGGCATCATCCCCCTTGATTCTGCCATAAGATGCTGGATCTTTGGACTGCTTGATAGGTTCGAATCCTATTTTCCCATTACCCCGGCAGAGGTTGATCTGCCTAAATCCATTACTGCCGACGGGCAGTTAAAAACAACGTTTAGGAGGATAGAAAATGCAGAATTACGAAGCAATTCTTTCAGAACTCGAAATCGAGATTCCGGAAGACAAAAAAGCAGATCTGAAAAAGAAGATGGAAGAAAACTATCGGACCAAATCAGATTATGACAAGGTAGTTACAAAGCGTGATGAGTACAAGAACTCGCTGGACGATGTGCAGAAAGAGCTGGAGGGATTCAAAGACGTGAACGTCGAAGAATTACAGACGAAAGTTACAACCCTCACCACACAGCTCAACGAAGAGAAAGCTGGACGGGCAGCAGATGCCAGAAAGGCAGAAGTCGAAAAACAGGTAAATGATTTCTTGACGGCTACAGACGAAAAGGGAGCGAAGAAATACGAGTTTTTGAACGATATTACTGCCGACTACTACCGCGCAGAGCTTACAAAAGCGCTGGATGCTGATTCTGCAAAAGGAAAGTCTATTTCGGATATCTTCACAGAGATGATTACCGACAAGGACGGAAAACAGAAAGCAGGGATTTTCGCGGATGCCGGAGCCAAAAAGGCAAAGAGCAATGCAGCAAAGTTCACACAGCCTACAACCGGCGGCAATGGCGGCGAGATTACGAAAGAAACTTTCCGCAAAATGAATCTTGATGAAAGACTCAAATTAAGAGAAGAAGATCCCGAGCTGTACGAAGCACTCTCGAAATAACACCGTTATCACGCGATAACGCTTGACCGCAAAAAGTTACGCGGTAGAAAGGAAACACAATGCCAAGAACTGGTACTTTTGGCGGCTTTTCGTTTGATCCGGAGGTGTTCTCCGACTACATGAGCGAGCAGCCGACCTGGAATGACCGAATCTTAGCGTCTGGAATCCTTGTACAGGATCAGACGATCATGGATCTGATCGGAACAAAAGGAAACGTTGCAACACTTCCGTTCTATATTCCGATTGATGAAGATGAATCTCACGCGCTCAACAATGATGGTGAAACCGACAACACCCCGACAGAGATCAGCGGAAAGAAACAGACTTGTATGCTGACCCAGCGTATGAAAGCATGGAAAGCCCAGGATTTCACAAAGGAGCTGACCGGCGCTGACCCGATGACGCATGTTGCGAATTCCGTTGCTGGATTCTATCGACAGGTAAGAACCCGTGATCTCATGTCTATTGTTGATGCGGTTCTTTCACTGGACGGGATGAAAGACCATGTTACTGATCTTTCGGCGACGGCATCTTCTGGGGTTACAACCGTAACCGATGCAAACAAAATCAATGATACAACACTGATTTTCGCGCAGCAGAAAGCAGTTGGAGACGCAGACGAGAATATGGGTCTGCTGGTCCTTAACTCTTACATCTATGCTCGATACAAGGCTATGGGGCTGGTTGATTACAACAAGTACACAATCACAAATGCTATCGAACGAGATGTTGAGCTTCCGACGATCGGCGGATTCATTCCGGTTGTATCTGATCGCTTCACTGTAGACACATCTACAGATGTTCCGATCTATAAGAGCTATATGATCGGATCTGGAACGGTGCTCACTTGTGATAAGACTAACTACGAGAACCCGTACTATGCAGACTACGATCCGGAAACCAAAGCCGGTATTCGCAAGCTCTACACAAAACAGGGCTACGTACTGCATCCGAACGGATTCTCAATCAATGCAAATAAAATCGCAAAAGAATCCCCGACCACTGCGGAACTCGGAGCAAAAGCGAACTGGTCACTTGCATTCAATCACAAAAACATCCGTATGGGACTGATTAAGTCCAACGGTTGACGGAGGTATCTGGCATGGCATATGCAGACTATGAATTTTATATAACTTCATATTTTGGCGATACCGTGCCAGAATCCGACTTTCCGCGGTACGCCGAGCGGGCAAGTGATCGAATTGATATTCTGACATTCGACCGGCTTGCAGACGGGCTGCCGGAAAACGAACGGGCGCAGAAAAAGATCAAGAAAACGGTCTGTACACTGGCGGATGCGTTTTTTCAGATCGACACCGTAAAAAATGCCGCGATGGAAACAGTAGGAACCGTAAAGAGAGAAGATGGAACGGTCATCAATAAGGCCGTTTCTTCGATTTCTTCCGGCAGTGAAAGCATCTCCTACGTGACCGGAACCAGCGGTACAAATTCCAGCGTCTACGGACAAGCGGCGATGGACAAAAAGGTAGAAAACGTGCTCGTGACACAGATTATTCTCGAAAATCTACAGGGCGTTATGACGGATGACGGCGTTCCGGTCCTGTATGCAGGAATGAGGTTGTGAGATGGGTGGAAGAGGTAGCAACAGTGGAATGATGAAAACTGTAAACGGTAAGACGGTAAAACGCTTCAATACCCCCCTAAAGGCTGGAAACCCGTAGAAAATGCTCTTACGAATCCCAAAGGCTATACGTGTACTCGAATGGAAAATCACGTTTTAGCGGTCAATATGAAACGGCGCTTGTAAAGAATAAGAAGTAGGTGAAACCATGTATGATGAAACCATAACTCTTTTCAATCGGTACGAAGATCAAACCGGGAATGTATTCTGGTATCCGACCGTGCTGCAGCATGTGGATCTTATCACGGATAAGGTCGCAAATATTGTCCGAACCGGCATTGACAGTGCCGATACGGCCAGCCTTCACGTGGCGTACACGCCATATAACGGCACAATTATGGTGCAGGGAAAGAAGTGGTTATCACCGAAAGCCTGGAAAGCTCAGACGAATGAAGAACTCCCGGGAACAATCACTTTTGCTAACGAAGATTTTTTCGTGCTCGGCGATTACTGCGTCAAGAAAGAACAGGCTTATCTTATCGACAATAACGGAGCATACGTGCAGGATCACGAGAAAAGGCCGATTTCCACAATTGTTGAACGGCAGATGTACGGCGTGGTGAAAGACGCGGAATACACAAGCAGAGTAGACCGCGGCTTCTATGACTACATGAACAAAAAATACGATAATGTGTTTTCCATCAGCAATGTAGGCGGTCCGTACAGGCTTATTCCTCATTTTGAAATAGGGGGAAAATAATGAGCAATACGAAACATTTCCCCAGTTTTTCGGTCGTGAATGGACATGTTAAGGTACAGGTAGACCTTACGAGGTTTGACAAGCAGTTCCAGGAAGCGCAGTTCTGGCTTGATGGACAGGTTATGAATGATATGATCCCGTACATGCCTTTTCGTGACGGAATCATGGTGGATGCAACCAGAGTGCGCAGTGCATCCATGCAGGGCACTGGAAAGGTGTGCGCAGGCGCTCCACCGTATGGACGGTTCCTGTACGAGGGAAAACTTATGGTTGATCCAGAGACGCGTTCAGCGTGGGCGAGACCTGGCGCAAAAAAAGTTGTTACTGATACACCACTGAAATTCGATAGAACCGCGCATCCGTCTGCAACGGATCACTGGTTTGACGCGGCAAAGGCGGCACACGGCAAGCAATGGGTGAAAGGAGTGAAGAAACGTGCCGGAGGAGGTTAAAAAGCTCGTTACGTACGATGTTGACGGTTATGACATCGTAACAAAAGCACTTGAAACTGTTCTGAACATTTTCCCCGGACTTCAGCCGAACGAAAAGATCAAGTTTTCGTCGCTCAAAGAGGATGAAGGGATTGCATTCTATCCAGTTAGCGGGGCGGTTGTCGCATCGGAAAAAAAATCGGTCACTGGGATGGTAGATCAGCTCTGTAATTACCCGTTTTTTGTGGTGTACCGTTCCGCACCTACAACGCCGGGAGTCAAGACGGAAATCAAGGAATTTTTGGACACTCTCGGGAAGTGGTTGGAAAAACAGCCCGTACAGGTGGATGGAAAAGAATATCATCTTGATTCTTACCCGACACTTACAGAAGGAAGAGCTATTGAATCTATAACCCGCCTTACGCCATCTTATCTTGATACGGTGGCAGAGAACAAAGTGGAAGACTGGGTTATCAGTATGTCCTTAAAATATCGAAAGAAATTCAAAAAATAATCATACCGGCACCGATTCGGCAGCCGCTGACCGCGAAAAGTTACGCGGTAGAAAGGAAAAAACATGTCTAAACTTGAGCGTGAAGCAATGGCCACTTACCTTGATTCGACTTTCAAGAGAGTCGTGGCATCCGCAAGCTGGGTGCTGGTAGGTGACGATATCGAGGATATGTCCGTAGAGCTTAACCCGGACACAGAAACAACCAAAAACATTCTCGGACAGACAAAAACGAGAGACAACGGATATGAGCCGTCTATGGACGCTGACCCGTTCTATGCTGATCCGGATAACAAGCTGTATCCGGTGCTGCGAGATATTGCCCTCGAGCGTAAAAAAGGCGATGCTTGTAAAACACTTATGCTGGAAGTCATCGTGGAGGACACAGCGGCGACCAATCATCTTGCGTACGTGCGTGAGGTCATCGTAAAACCGCAGTCTTACGGCGGCGATACTGCAGGCCTTAATATCCCGTTTGCTGTTTCCGAGGATGGGAAATTCACCAAAGGATACGTAAGCGCAGCTTCTCTTAAAACCGGAACTCCGGAATTTAATGAGGGCGCAGCGCCAGTTTCCGATAAAAGCACATCCCTGGCGTAAGATCACACACGAATAGAAAGGAGCTTTTAGATGAGCAATAAACTGGTAAAACCGCAGAGTAACGACATCATTATTGATGATGGCTTAAAAACTTATTATATCAAAAATAAGCAGGGCCATGTATACGGGAAATTTGATTTTCGACCGTCCGACACCAATCTTATCTCACGATATGATGAGGTTGTAGAACATCTGAACAGCTTTTCAGTGCCGGAAAACGAACCGGTGGACATTAAAAAGGTTGAAAGCATGGTTGCTGATGAGCTTTCCTATCTGATCGGATCGGATTCGAAAGAATCATTTTTCAGCATCTTAGGCCCGTTCTCTCCGCTTGCTTCTGGAAAACTGTTTTTCGAAGAAGTTGTTGACGCTATCGGCCGCGTGATCGAAACTGAGACCGAACACAGGGCGAAGAAAGTTCGAACACGTATGAATAAATACGTTGCTAAATATCGTAAATAATGGACGCGTGGAGCCTTCCGACATCGCTCAACGTTGCAGGAAAAGAATATCCAATACGCTCAGATTACCGAGTGGTATTGGATATTTTGCAATGTATGAACGATCCCGAGATTTTCGAACCAGATATGACCGAGGACGAAAAGAGGGCTGAACAGGTCATAAGTATGTTAGCTATCCTCTATATTGATTTTGACGATATGCCACCCACCGAATGGGAAGAAGCATCAGAAAAAGCATGTGAATTTATTGACTGCGGATTTTCAGAGGACACAAAGCGAAAAAGGCCAAAATTAATGGACTGGATACAGGATGCAACCATTATTATTCCGTCTATCAATAAGGTTGCCGGAAAAGATGTGCGCGGTCAGAAGTATCTGCACTGGTGGACTTTTTTTGCATTCTACGTGGAGATCGGCGAAGGCACGTTTGCGACCGTGGTAAGTATCCGAGATAAAAAAGCCAAAGGAAAGAAACTGGACAAGTGGGAACAGGAATATTACAGAGATAACAAGACTATCATCGATCTCAAATCGGCAAGCGGCCAGAGAAGCGAAGAAGAAAAAGCAGCTCTTAGAGAGCTTTTCGGAATATCAAAATAACTGCCGGAGCATACGGAGCACCGGCATAAACCGTTAAAAGTTACACGGTAGGAAGGAATACGCATGGCGGGACAGGCTGACGGCTATATCATCATTGATACGGAGATTGACACAAACGGCGCAAAAGCTGGCAGTAAGGAGCTGGAAGCGAATGTGCGGCAGTGTATCTCGTCTATTAATGGTCTTGGAGACAAGGCCAAAGCATCACTTAACAAGCAGGCGAATGCATTTTCAAAGTTGAACGATCAGTACAGAGAGCAGGAAAAAAGAGTCGAACAACTTAAAGAAAAGGTTGCTGAACTCGGAAAACAGCAGATACCGACAGACGAATACAAAGAGATCCAGGCACAGATAGAGTCTGCTAAGACGCAGATGGACAAGCTGGTCTATGCGCAGGAAAAATTCGTGGCGCTGGGCGGCAGCGAGGACAGCAAAAAGTATAAAAGCTATCAGTACGATATTGACCAGCTCGCGAAAACAATTGATGACGCAAACAAAGAATTACAAGAGTTGGAACAAAACGGAGAAGCGTTTTCTTCTGCGTTAGGCGGTGAACCTCCGACCTACAAATACAAAGAACTTGAATCTGAGCTTGAGTCATTAAGTCAAGCAATTGATGTGGCAAAAGCAAAATGGGACGAATTGCGCGCGTCAAATACTGGTGGAATTAATGATGAAGAAATTAAAAGCACCTTAGAAAATCTCGATCTGCTGTACGAAAAATATAGTGCAGTAGAAGCGAAAATGCGCGAAAAAGAAAAATTTGGTACTGATGTAATTAAAACCGAGCCAACAAAAGAAGCAGCTGCAGCAATGGAGAAGTTGGCGCAGGAAGAAGAAAAGCTGGCAAGTATCAATGACCGGTTAAAAACCTCGTATGATGACGTAAAAGACAGCATTGACAGCTATTCAAACTCGGCGAATAATTCAGCGACTAAAAACACAGCAGACAACGCGTCAAAGTTGGCAAAATCCAACGAAAAAATTGCTGACAGTGGAAAGAAAGCCGCAAATTCTCTGAAAGAGACCGGAAGTGCTGCAGGAAATGCCAAAAACGGAATTATGACGTTGCTAAAATACGGTCTAGGCATCCGCTCATTATTCGTTCTTTTCAATAAGCTGAGAAGCGCGGTTGTGGCTGGAATGTCAAATTTGGCGCAGGAATCCGGCTCAACCAACTCGGCTATCTCTATGTTGTGGGGCAGCTTGGAACGGCTCAAAAACAGTCTTGCGACAGCATTTGCGCCGATTCTTACAGCGATTGCACCGATTCTGTCAAAATTCATCGACATGCTTAGCACCGCGGCAACTTACGTAAGCATGTTCTTTTCAATGCTGTCTGGTAAGAAAACATATACTCGAGCATTAGCTGTTCAGAAGGATTACGCGGCATCTCTAAGCGATACGGCATCGAGTGCGGAAGATGTAGCGGACGCAACCAACGACGCGGCAGATGCGGCAGATGCGGCCGCAGAAGCAACGGAAAAATACCTTTCCCCTCTCGATGATCTGAACAAGATGGATTCGAAAAGCGACAGCGGTTCCGGCAGCGGCGGTGGCGGCAAATCCCCGGGAGCTGGCGGCGGTGGAGGAGGAACAGGCAGTGCACCGATGTTCACGGAAGAGCAGATCCCTAACGCTTTTCTGGATAATCTGCAGAAAGTTTTTGATTTACTGAAAAAGATTAAAGACCTGTTTATGTCCGGCTTCTGGGATGGCCTTGGAGATTACAAACCGCAGCTTGCAGAACTGAAAAAGGATCTGGCATCCATCAAAAGGAATCTTGCTGAGATCTTCACGGACCCGGAAGTAGTAGGAGCTGCGAAACGCTTTGCAGAATCTGTAATCTATAATCTCGGGGTCGTGGCCGGATCAATAGCAAGCGTAGGCCTTACACTGGCTGTTAATCTTGTAGGCGGTTTTGAAAGCTATCTGAGCAGAAATAAAGATAGAATCAAGAAATTTTTGGTTGACGTTTTCAACGTCGGAGCAGAAATTGCAGATGAATTCGGACTTATCGCAAAAACGATAGCCGAAGTATTTGCAAAAACGTTTGGCACACAAACAGCGCAGGATTTGACAGGAAATCTTATCGGAATTTTTGCATCTTTAGGCGGCTTGGCTGTAGAAATTTTTGCACGATACGAGCGCGATAAAATGTATCTTGCCTGGCAGCCATGGATCGATAACAAAGATAAATTAGTTGAAGCGATTAACGAAACAATCGCACCTATTCAGCAACTCGCGCAGGTTATCGAGGACTTTTTAAACGATACATCCGACAAAATCATTGCATTTTATGATGAGATCGTTAAGCCATTTATTGATGATATCGAATCAGGCTGTGCGTCTATTTTGGCAACATTGCTTGATCTTTACAATAGTTATGTAGTGCCTATCATCGATGAATGGGGAACGCGGCTCGAAGATTTGATTAATGGACCTCTTACAGATTTTGTCGATAAATTCCTTGATGTGTGCGCAAAAATCATTGATGCGCTACAGCAAATTTGGAATAACGTTCTTGTTCCCCTTATTAATTGGATTCTTCAAAATGTAATTCCGTTATTGGCTCCTGTTGTACAATGGCTAGGCGACGCGGCTATTGATTTATTGGGCGCTGCGGTAGAAATGGCGAACGGAATTCTGGATATGCTCGGCGGTTTGATCGATTTCCTTGTTGGTGTGTTTACGGGCGACTGGAAAAAAGCTTTTTCCGGTGCAGGACAAATAGCACAGGGATTTGCGGATACATGCGGCGCTGTAATTGAATGGATTGGAGACTATATTTTAACTCCATTTATGTCACTGGTGAAAAAATTATTCTCTGTTGACTGGGTAAAATATTTTGGCGTAGCTGGCATTGCTCCGCAGGTGCTTTGCGATTTGATTAAGTCAATATTCAAAACTATGAAAAACGTATTTATTGGGATTATGAATTTTATTAAATACGCGTTTACTGGTGACTGGCGGAATGCTTGGCAGAGCGTCAAAAATATCTTTTCGAGTATCATGAGCGGAATTGGTGATGTTGTGCGTGCTCCGATTAATGGGATCATCAGCATGGTTAATCAGGCAATCGGAGCAATCAATAATCTGATCCGCGGCGTGAATAGAATTCCGCATGTAAATATTCCAACTATCGGAAGAATCCCACATCTGGCATCCGGTGCGGTCATCCCACCAAACCAGGAGTTTCTGGCAATGCTCGGAGATCAGAAAAGCGGAAATAATATCGAAGCACCAGAGGGGCTTATCCGTAAGATTGTCCGGGAAGAGTCTGGAAAAGGCAATGGAAGCTATACTTTCGTTGCACAGTTGGACAGAAAAGTCCTGTTCAAGGAAACAATCAGCGAAGCAAAGCTGCAGCAGATACAGGGTGGAAATAACCCATTCGAGCTGTCTACGACTTAAGGAGGGCATACATGGCACAAAATCATTTGCAGTTTGATGGCTACACGCCGCCAGATGTTGACGAAGATGGTTACACAATTGCTTTTGCAGCAACATCTTCGGACGATTCCGGGCGGCTTATGAACGGCAAAATGGTCAACACAAGGTTATTCACTGTTGAAGCGTATAACCTTAAATGGACCGATATTACCCTTGAAGCAGCAGCGGAAATCCTTTCAAAGACTGTTTTCAAGTCTCAGTTCAATTTCCATTATTTCAATATCAAAACCGCAAAATGGGAGACACATGCATTTTATGTTGCAAACGTTGACACAGCGATATATTCCCTCAAAGAGGGCGAGGAAAAATGCACAAGTCTTAGTTTCCAGGTAACGAGGATTGACCCATCATGAAAAATGTAAGCACAGAATTTAGGAAAAAAGTAGAAAACGGTTCTGCATGTTATGCGTACGCGAACGTGGTTTTACGGAACGGCACAAAATTGACTCTGGATCCGTCCAAAGATTTTCGAATTGACGGTAACAGCATCACCACCAATGGGGGAAGTTCATTCCCCCTCGGTGTGGCGCTTTCAAGAACAATAGAGCTTAATTTGGATAACTACGACGGAAGATTTGATGCCATTGACTTTTACGGCGCAGAAATCACGCTTTTTACGGGAATGACGCTGGATGATGGAAGCGTAGAAAAAATCAAAGAGGGAATCTTTTCTGTAGTTGAGCCGACCACGCCGGGATCCACAATTACGCTTGTTGCTGCAGATTACATGGCGAAAACATCCGATAGTTACGTTGCAAATACGACGTTTCCGGCGACTATATTTAATATCTATCGGGATGTCTGCATTCAGTGTAATCTTGTTGCTGGCAGCGCGAAATTCACAAATGGTGATTTCGTGGTAGATGCAATTTCTGAAAATGTTACATGCAGGGAGATGCTCGGATATATCGCTATGATTGCTGGCGGAAATGCCATGTGCGATTCCAACGGTGCTGTTATTATTAAGAGCTATGATTTTTCCGGCCTTAAAAAGTCAGATGGCACGTATGATTACACGAAAGCACAGAATTTTTCTGGATTTCAGAAGAATCCGAGCATTTCGACAGATATGATTCGGATAACCGGAGTTAAGGCGGAGAACGACGATGGAGATGAAAAGCAATCTTATATTGTAGGTTCGGAAGATTACTGCTTCTTGATCGAAAATCCATTGATTTCCGGCAAAGAAGCACAGGCACTGCAGCTAATCGGAAATGTTATTGTCGGGCTGGAATTTTACACATTCAGCGGAGATCACATTTCAAACCCGCTTGCTGAGTTTATGGACCCGTGTTTCGTGCAGGATATGAAAGGAAATCTTTTCTTTTCGGTTCTGAGCAATATTACTTACACGTACCTTGGCAGTACGTCTATTTCCTGCGATACAGACAGCCCAGAAACCGTAAAGTCGCAAAAGGCGACATCTGGCTCGAAAGTATACCAGAATCTCAAAAAGCAGCAGCAGGTTATTAAAAAAGAATTTGAAAAACAGATGGACGCTCTCGAAAAACAGGTTTCCAACGCACCTGGAACCTATATTTCGAGCGAAGTGCAGCCGGATGGCAGCAGCATCTACTATCTGCACGATAAGCCTACACTTGCGGAATCCAAAAGTGTTTTCAAAATAACGGCTGATACAATCACAGCATCGACCGACGGCGGAAAGACTTGGAACGGTGGATTTACTGTAGATGGAGTCATGATAGCTAAGATCATGACTACTATTGGTATTAATTTCGATTGGGGAGTTGGCGGCACCCTTATTATCCAGGACAGAAACGGAAAACAGACCGTCTACATGGATGCTGAAACGGGAGAAGTCCGGCTTAGCGTGGTTTCTCTTTCCATTCAGGGCGAAACGGTGGCAGATATTGCCGAAAAAAAAGCGGAATCTTCTCTGAACGACTTTACAAGCAATATATACAACCCTATGATTTCCAACCTGCAAAAGCAGATTGACGGACAGATCGAAACGTTCTATTACGATTACGAGCCTACGCTAAACAACGTTCCGGCGAAAGAATGGGATACTGAGGAGAAAAAGACGGCTCATGAGGGAGACTTATTTTATTGGAAATCGAAAGGTTATGCGTACCGCTTCCAGAAAGACGGATCGGCGTGGAGTTGGCAGCTAGTACAGGATACCGATATCACGCTTGCTATGCAGAAAGCCGCAGAAGCTAAAGACACCGCAGATTCAAAACGCCGCGTTTTTACAGCTACGCCGTATCCTCCGTACGATGTAGGTGACCTGTGGGTGGGAAATGATACTTCCGACCTTATGAGATGTCAGCGCTCACGACAGTCTGGTGCCTATGATTCTTCTGACTGGATCAAGGCGGTTAAGTATACAGACGATTCTGAACTTAACAATTTCATCTACACCGATTATGCCGAAGCACTTGTCGAAATCTCCAAATCGATCGACAAGAAAGCCGAAACGTGGTTCCAGGCAACAGATCCGGCGCTCCAATGGACAGATAATAGCACATCTGAACCATTGCAGGACCATACCGGCGCGAATATTACGGACAGCACCGGTGCAAACATTCTGACCGTATGGGATCGCGAAAAAGCGGCTCATAACGGCGACTTGTGGCATAACACAACCAATAACGTCGAGTACATCTATAAGGATGGAACCTGGCACGAAATGAGCGTTCCAGACGATGTTTTTGACAAAATCGACGGCAAGGCGCAGATTTTTGTTGGCGAACCGATTCCCCCTTATGACGTAGGCGATACATGGTTCACCGGAACAACTATCCTTGTCTGCGTAGTTAAGCGCACATCTGGAAAGTATAATGCGTCCGACTGGGCGAAAAAAGATACTTATACAGACGATACCGCGCTTGAAAACTTCCTTTCCGGCGACTACAAAGAGACTATTGCCAACTTGTCTACTCAGATTGACGGTAAGGCGGAAACGTGGCGGCAGAGCACTGATCCGGCGGCCAATTGGACAACGGATGAGCTGAAAGCCCAGCATAAGGGCGACTTGTGGAACAACACAGAGAACCAGAAAACTTATATCTATAATGGCTCAGCATGGCAGGAAATGACATCAACGCCGCCGCAAGCCGTATTTGACGCGATTGATGGCAAGGCTCAGATTTTCGTTAAGCAGCCAACTACGCCGTATGATGTGGGTGACTTATGGTTCGATTCTTCCAGTGCAGATATTATGACCTGTACGACCGCGAGAGAGAGCGGAAATTTTAATGCTACAGACTGGGAAAAAAGAAATAAATATACTGATGACTCCTCTCTTAACAACTGGATCAAGGGAGAGTACGCAAACACTCTTGCTGATGTTAAGAATCAGATAGACGGAAAAGCGGAAACGTGGCGGCAGAGCACAGACCCAGCTAAGTCGTGGACAACAGACGCACTGAAAAAGCAGCATAAGGGTGATTTGTGGTACAACACGACCGAGCAGAAGTCCTATATCTACAGCGGCACCGCGTGGGGGCCGATGAAAGCAGAGCCGCCGAGCGGTGTCTACGATGCCATCGACGGAAAAGCGCAGATTTTTGTAAAACAGCCAACCACGCCGTATGCGGTAGGAGACCTCTGGTTTGACTCGACGAGTGCCGATATCATGACTTGCGTAACAGCCAGAGAGTCCGGCTCTTATGTTGCCGGAGACTGGCAGAAGAGAAATAAGTATACGGATGACTCCGCCGTAAAAGCAGTCAGCAAGGAACTGGGCGATTTCATCACTGCATATGACGAAGAAATGGAGAAAATCTCCAATTCGATCGACAAAAAAGCAGAAACATGGTATCAGACAACCGACCCATCCTTGCAGTGGACGGGAACGACCGAAGAAGCGTTGCTGGATCACACCGGAGCGACCGTTACGGACAGCACCGGCGCGGCAATCATGACCGTGATTGAAAGTGAAAAGATGGTTCACGATGGCGATCTCTGGAAAAACCCATCGACCAATAAGGAATACATCTATCAAGCCGGAATTTGGCATGAAATGAGCATCCCGAACGATGTTTTCGACATCATAGACGGAAAGGCTCAGATTTTCGTAAGCCAGCCAAAACCTCCGTACTCGATCGGCGACCTGTGGTTCAGCTCGGCGACATCCGACATTCTTACCTGCGTTGTGGCTCGTGAGTCTGGCTCGTACGTGGCATCCGACTGGCAGAAGCGGAATAAATACACGGATGACTCCTCACTTAATAGCTGGATCAATGGAGAGTACGCAAACACTCTTGCTGATGTTAAGAATCAGATAGATGGGAAAGCCGAAACGTGGAGACAGAGCACAGACCCGTCTAAGTCGTGGACAACAGACGCACTGAAAAAGCAGCATAAGGGTGATCTGTGGTACAACACGACCGAGCAGAAATCCTATATCTACAGCGGTAGCGCGTGGGAACAGATGAAAGCAGAGCCGCCGAGCGGTGTCTACGATGCGATTGACGGAAAAGCGCAGATTTTTGTAAAGCAGCCAACCACGCCGTATGCGGTGGGAGACCTCTGGTTTGACTCATCGACCGCGGACATCATGACCTGCGTAACAGCACGGGAGAGCGGAGATTTTGCGGCTACGGACTGGCAGAAGCGGAATAAATACACGGACAACTCCGCGGTAGATGCACTGGACAAGGCCTTAACACAGCTTGAAATTTTTAACAGACTCACCAATAACGGCGCTGCACAGGGCATTTTCTTGAAAGATGGAAAACTGTACCTCAATTTCTCGTACGCACAAGGAGGAACCTTAAAACTTGGCGGAGTCAACAACGGCAACGGTCAAGCGGAAGTGTATGATTCCAGTGGAAATAAGATCGGAAGCTGGAACAAAGACGGTTTTAATTTGCAGAAAGGTTCCATATATGGTACGCAGATCCACCTTGAGTCACAAAATGACTATATACAAGGCACGGTCAACGGAAATGAAGCTGTCAAAATCTCCACAGGCGGCGTAAAAGTTGACAGTACGGCTAACTGGGGACTTGGCGTTACTCGGAAAGAATATATTTTTGAAATGAATCCGTACTTATTCCCTGGCGTTCGATTGCTTGATCGATCAACGGGAGCTGGAATTGGCAGCACGTGGACAAGCGGACACTTCGGAATGTGTTACACGGACGATCTTTCAGGATATTCCTCTGTCACTGATTTGCTCTCGAATTATGGTGTATACATGAAAGCCGGAAAAGAGGATGCAAACGGCGGCTTTTATGCAATAGGAAATGGACTTGGAAAAGGTTCACGTGTAACCGCAGAGGGAATCTACACTTCTGGAACCAAAAATAGAATTGTAGATACCGAAAACTACGGTCAGCGTCTCCAGTATTGCTATGAGATGCCAAGCCCGTTCTTCGGAGACATCGGAGAAGCGGAAACGGACGAAAACGGCCTGTGCTACGTTCAGATTGACGATATTTTCGGCGAAACAGTGCTGAGAAATGACAAGTATAACGTGTTCTTGCAGAAAGAGGGATGCGGCGACCTGTGGATCGAGGAAAAAACGGCAGACTACTTTTTGGTCAAAGGAACACCAAATCTTAGCTTTTCATGGGAACTGAAAGCTAAACAGGCAGATTACACGCTAGAAAGACTGGAAAAGAACGAAACTCCATATGAAAAAGAGCCGGAATTGGACTACAGCGAAATCGGCTATCAGACGTATATTGATTATGTAGAATCGAAAATTATAGCATGAAAGGAGAAACAATGAAAGTCTTAACAAGTTTTACGAAATTAGTAACCGGAGAGGGCATCCGGATCGCTTACACCTATTCAGAGGTGGACGATTCCGGCGACCTTATCAGTCAGAATAACCGCGGCAATTTTGTCGCGGTTAACCCGGAATTGAAAAAGCATATCGCCGCAATTGATGAATATATTGAAAATAATCAGCTCAATAAGGAGGAAAACTAATATGGCAAAATTCACAGATTACACCGAAAAAACAGAACCAGTAGACACTGACCTTGCGCTTATCTACGACACCCCAGCCAAAGTGAATAAAAAGTTTACTTTCGGCAATCTGTGGAAATGGATTGCTAAGAAAATCGTGTCCGAGGGTATCTCTCAGCTCGAGACGACTAATAAGACAATCCCGGGAGCTATTAACGAATTAAATAGTAATACACAATTTATGTTACAAACCAGCTCCAAAAACAAAAATAATATTAATATCGTAATTAACTCTCGGTGTTCGATTATATTATTACTTAACAATTACAGTGGATATCTAGCCGTATATGCAATCGAAATCGATTCACAATACAATTGTTCGCAGATAGAAATTATAAACAAGAAACAAATCAAACCAATTATTACTGTAGATAATAAAATTTTAACTATATCAGAAAATGCCTGGATTTCTGCTTTGATATTATCCACAATCCCAATTACCGAAATTAAATAGTAAGAAAGTCTTTAATAATTTATTGATATATAGAACTTCTGGAGCCGATATAAAGTCGGTAACTATTTCTATAAATAAAGAAGGATGTAACGACATATCATATGCTCCATTCGCGTTATTCGGAGGTTCAACATTTTCAACAGGTACTATTGGGAAAATAGATAATACATTAAAAACAGGTAATGTCACAATAAAGTGTAACGATAATGGTTCTATACAAAATGTAAAGTTTTCAAATTTTCCACAGTATGTAAATGCTGTTATCATTATCTATTATGAAAACATAAAAAATGCAATCGTGAAAGAAGAATAAAAATTATAATTATCACGATACTTTAAAAGACTGTGCAGAATTAACTGTTGGAAAATGGTTCGCAGAAATAATCTTCAGATTGTAGGAACTAAACTTGTTGATAATTATATGTATGTAAAAGGGATCGACAATGGATTTCCACATGCAAGTGCTTATGTAAAAATTGACATGAAAAAGAATAAGATTGTTGATTATTATAACGCACATAACTGCCCTGTTGAAGTAAAGGATGGAATATATGAATAAGGTAATTTTATTAGTATTTTGTCACTTGGTTGGTGATTATGTTTTACAAAATGATTTTATTGCAAAGACCAAAGGAAGTAATTGGTATCATTTGTTCGTACATTGTGCGTTGTATTGTTTACCATTTTATCTTGCCTTTGGATTAACTTGGCAGCTTGGAGTTGTTTTTGTGACACACTGTATTATTGATCCGCTAAAGGCGAGATATCAAAAAATATCATATGTAACTGACCAAGTTTTGCATTATTTTGTATCACTCGTTTACTTTTTATAGGAGAATAAATGCGGATTTAATTTATTAAAAATCTTGCTTAAATCTTGCTTTTTTGAAAAAAGACTTCCTATTTTCAAACAACGTGGTATAATGTAAGCACAACTAAAAAAAAGGAACCGGGCTATCCGACCAAAGACACACCCGGTTCCAAACTGCACCACAAAGGGTACGTGTATTATTATATCACAATACCCTCCCTTTGTGAACCACAAAAGGAGGTTTTTTTATGGCAGATTTTGCGACCGAGTTTATTACAAAGTTGAACGGCAAGCTCACACCGGAGCAGATGAAAGTTGTGCTTAACGAATTGGAGATCTTTTCGGACGATTACAATATTGAAAAGAAGTGCAGGGATGTAGCGGTTCCGGATGATCTCTTACCAGCGTGCTATAAGGTCTACATGGTATCGAAAAAGATTGAGGGCATGAGTCCGCAGTCGCTTATAACTTACAAATGTTATCTGGAACAGTTTTTGTACGCCGTAGGCAAGCCAGTTGAGAAAATCACGGCAAACGATATCCGCTTATATTTGTACGGGCTGGTTGGGAAGAACTCGGATCATACCATTGACACTAAGCGCATCGTTATCAATACGTTTCTTGACTGGTGTTGTCGGGAATATTACATTCCGGAGAACCCATGTGCGAAAATCCACGCCATTAAGTACGAGGAGAAGCCGCGAGAGCCACTTGATGGCATAGAGATGGAAATGGTACGGGATGCGTGCGTTGATCTTCGAGAAATAGCAATGATCGAGTTTTTCTACAGTACCGGATGCCGTGTTTCGGAAATGGCGATCCTCAAAAAAGAAGATATTGATTTCTCCACGAAAGAAGTCAGATTGTTCGGAAAAGGCCGCAAACACCGAGTTTCTTATCTTAACGCCCGCGCAGAATACACTCTGCAGAAGTATTGGACTACCAGAAAAGACGATACAGATGCCGTTTTTTGTACAATACGTAAGCCTTACCATGCTCTGCAAAAGCAAGCTATAGAGCAGGTCATCCACAACATCGGCGTGCGATCCGGCATCGGGAGACCGCTATTTCCTCATCTGATCCGGCACACCACAGCTACAAATGCGATAGACCACGGCATGGACGTGACGGATCTGCAGAAACTCCTCGGTCATACGCGGATCAGTACCACGATGATCTACGCAAAAGTAACGCAGGAAAACGTAAGATACAGCCATCACCGATACGTAGTCTAACAAGCCTACAAAGAGCCGTGAGAAAAAGAGTACAATGTTCCTAAGAATCGAAATTTTGGGAAAAGGAGCATCGACAAATGAGAATTGACAGATCATTAATCAGTAACACGAATACTTACAGTGAGAACGATCCTAAATGTATCGTAGTCCACAACACGGATAACTTCGCCGCCGGAGCAGACGCGCTGGCACACGCACGAGCGCAGTATAACGGCAATTTTCAGAATATGTCCGCCCATTATTACGTGGATGATGGTGACACCGCCTATCAGGCGGCACCGCACAGCCGTGGGTGTTGGCACGTCGGGGTTAATTACGGCGGTAATAACCTGTTTGGACGCTACGGCAACCGTAGCAGCATCGGCGTTGAGATGTGCGTGCAGGCGGGATATAATTACGAAAAAGCGTTTCAGAACACGGTAGCGGTCGTCAAAGAGATCATGCGGGAGACTGGCATTCCGGCAAGTCGCGTATACCGCCACTACGATATCTGTAGCAAGCACTGCCCGAGCCAGATCATCGAGAGAGGGGATTGGGAGCGGTTTAAGAGCCTGATCAGTGACGCGGCATCGGTCGAACAGCCAGAAAGCGGAAAGTATGAGCCTGGTATTTACAAGATCAATACCGACCTTAATATTAGAGAGCAGCCGAACGCAGACAGCCGACGAGTTGGAACGATCAAAGACCGCGGCAGCTACACGGTGACAGAAATTCAGAATGGAAGCTGGGGAAGGCTGCTCTCCGGTGCGGGCTGGATCAACTGCCATGCAAATTTGCACTTATGGCGGCGCGGCCAAAGAATCCACCTCAAAAGCGATCACAGTCGATGGTGTGTGGGGTCATGAGCTGACCAAACGCTTGCAGGAGATTTTTAAGACTGGAGTAGACGGCGTGATCAGCAATCAGCCAACCGCCAATAAAGAATACTGTGCTGGTATCGTGTCGGCCGAATGGTCTGATAAACTGTCCGGCGGCTCTGATCTGATCAGAGCTATGCAAAAATGGGCCGGAACCACAGAAGACGGCTATATCGGACCGCAGACCATCCGAGCGATGCAGCACAAGCTCGGCACAACGGTAGACGGCGTGATCAGCTACCCGTCCGCGATGGTCAAAGCTTTGCAGGAGTGGTGTAATCGGCAGTAATTAAAAAGACCCGGAAATTATTTCCGGGGCAAAAAGAAACGCCGCAGCTACGCGGCGAAAAGAATGATTCTTTTTTCTGGTCTTTTACATATGACCATCCCTATAGTAACACGAACAAGATCAGAGCGCAACAAAAAAATGACAAAAGGCGTGGGGATTTTCCTACGCCTTTTTTTATTGCAAAAAAACTGCAAAAAGTTTAAATAACCTATTGACGTATACGCCAATGTGTGGTATATTATAATCAGCAACAGGGAGATAACCAATAAGGAGGAAATAAAAAAGAATGAAAATAAAAGAAATCCGGAACGCCTCCGGCTTAACACAGGAGGCGTTCGCAAGAAAATACAACATCCCGAAGAGGACTCTTGAGGGATGGGAGGCGGGAAAAAGAAACCCGCCGGGGTATGTGCTTGAACTGCTTGAGAGAGTAGTAAAAGAGGATACCGAAAAAACAGAAAAGGAGAAAACAGAAATGTATTACAATACGATAATTTTAAAACATGGTGTAGGAAGCTACACAAAGAAACAATTTGATAATTTCGTCGAAGGAGATTGTGTTTGCGGTGAAAACGCAAATCCGGAAGAGCTGAAACGCTGGACGGGCGACCAGTACGGCTTGGCAAAAGCCGAGCTTACTAAATATAGATGCTCGTACCGCAAGTCCGGTGGATACGTATTCGCCGACGAATACGCGCTCGAATACTGCAACACAGACGAGGACGGGGAATTTCTTGATGGATCAGACCTCGATATCGCGGAAAAAGAAGCTTAAATATATTTGCAAGATCTTAATTATATTGCATCAGACGCGAGTCTGTGAGTTGAAAAACATTATTGAATAAGTGCCATAAGGTAGAAAAAAGGACGCAAGTTTTGCGTCCTTTTTTATTGGAAAAATAAAAAAATTAAAATAATCTATTGACGTATACGTCAATGAGTGGTATAATATAATCAAAGTTAAGGAACAGCAAATAAACAAAGAAAGGCGGAAACAATAATGACAAAATACGGAGAAGAGTACAGATTAAATGAAGAGGAAATGGAGAATATTGCGAGCTATATGAACGACGAAATCAGAGAAGACCTCATTTCAAAATGGCTCCTTGCGAGCCGGAAGAATTTCTGAAGGCTTACGTAGAAAGAGATTCAGATTTCGAAGAACTTCTTAGAAGTGAATTTTCAATTGAGATGTAAGGAGAGAAAAAGATGTACTGGAAAGAAATCTTACAGGCTTACGAAGACATGGGAGTAGAAGATATTATCCCAATCGCGCACACGCGAGTTAAGCCGAATATAAAAGTATTGCTGGATGAAAGCGGAAATTTCGTCGGTGCAATGTTGAATCAAGATCGTTTTACGATTCCGTGCACGATTGAATCGGAGTCAAGAACGAGCGGATGCGCACCGCATCCGATTCACGATAATATGCAATATTTATGCAATGAGTACGATGACCAAAAATGCAAAGAAAAACACGAAAGCTATATGAAACAGCTTAAGGAGTACATTGAGGAGGTAGACGACGAGCTGGCAAAATCGGTATACCGTTTTCTTGAAAAAGGACTTCTTCGAGATTGTATTAAAGATCTTTTAAAAAAAGTGAACCTGCCAGAGGAAAAGGTTATGGTTTGCTTTGCAATGGTAAGTAGGGAAGCCTTGACAAGAGTTCTGAGTCGGAAGAAAAATATAAAGCGTATTGCTTGCACGCATTGCAGTCGGGAGACGGGCAAGATTTCCAGTGGCGCGACTATTACCTGAAAACGCTGGAACCAAACGGCGTGTGCAGCATAACAGGAAAACCGGATTTCATCCCGCCAACTTATCCGAAGGGAATAAGAAATTCGCGAGACTCAGCAAAATTATTTGTCGGCGGATCAACAAATAAAATAAAAGAGAACTTAGACGGAATGCCGACGATCAATCCGGGATATGTGATCACGCAAAAGATCGCCCACACGCTACAGTGCCTAAATTATGAGGGAGCACACTGGGGCTATCAAGTGGTTCGGGACAACAAGGGAATAACAAACGAAACTGTAAGAAAAATTGAAAACGAGCTTGAAATGACAGAGGAAGAAAAGAAAAGATTCGAGAAAAGAATAGAAAAAAGTTTTCACAAGATGGCCAAAAATAAAGAGTGGATGGCGAAGAAAGACGGGGAAGAAAGTTATGACGATTAAAGAGATAAGAGAACGCTCCGGACTTTCACAAGGAGCTTTCTGCAAACGGTATGGGA
>NZ_QUHY01000024.1:0-48729 GCF_003479865.1 Blautia sp. AM47-4 | reverse complement strand
TACTGCGTCACAGATTTTCGTCGTACCCCGGTACGCCTTCAAATCTGTTCCTTGCAATTCGCGCTCTGCAGCACTGCCTTTTTTGCATTATTTTCGGGTCTTGCTATAGATGGAAGTGCAGGAGAGTTAATCCACCCGTTCTTTCCCCCAGAAAAACAATGCCACGGTTCCTGGCCCTGTGTGGCTGCCGATGGTGGTTCCGATGTTGTTGATCTCGACTTTTCCGTTCAGATTGGGAAAGCGTTCCTCGATAAGATCCGCAACGGCCCGCGCATCGTCGTAGCAGGCGGACTGGGAAATGTAGCATTTGCCGGAGTAGGAGAGGCCGCCCTCGGCGTTTTCTTCCATCTGGTCGACGATTTTTTTGATGACTTTTTTCTTCGTACGGATTTTGAACCGCGGAATCAGCCGTCCTTCGTTGTCCATGTTGAGCAGCGGGCAGATACCGAGGAGTCCGCCGATTGCGCCGGAGGCTTTGGAGATGCGGCCACCGCGCACGTAGAAGGTGAGGTCCGTGGAGAAGAACCAGTGATGGACTTTGAGGCGGTTTTTCATCGCAAAATCGTAAACCTCTTCCAGCGGTTTTCCTTCATCGCGCAGGTCGGCAAGGCGGTCCATCAGAAGACCATAGCCGGAGGAAGCGCCGAGGGAATCCACGATGAGGATTTTCCGTTCCGGGTAGCGCTCTTCAAGGTTGGCTTTGGCGATCATCGCAGAATTCAGGACACCGGAAATGCCGGAGGAGAGGCAGACGTGGAGAATGTCTTTGCCGTCCTGCAGGAATGTTTCAAAATAGGCTTCAAATTCATCGGCATTCACCTGGGATGTTTTCGTGGAAGCGCCGGCGGCCATGGCGGCATAGAACTGATCGAACGGCATGGACTTGCCGAGATCGTCCGCGTACTCGGTGTCATTTAATTTGTAATGGAAACAGATGTATGAGATTTCCCGTTTGGAGAAATGTTCTTCGGTAAGGTCTGCTGTAGAGCAGCAGCTGATGACATAGGAACTCATAAAATAATCCCTCCTTGTAAAAATGAAAGTAAGAACTCTGGTTTCTGTGCCTATTGTAGCATCCCGAATGGGAAAAGGCAACTGCGGAACGTGATTATATCCGTAATGAAAGGGGAAGCGAAATGGTGTCAAGCCTTGTATTTGCGGTGCGGCCTGTGGTAAAATAGAACTATGAGAATACGAAAATACAAGGAGGTTTTTGCATATGCAGAATTACTCAGGAGAAGAAGGGCTGCAGTATCATCTGCAGATCCGAAAAGGCGATGTGGGACGGTACGTGATTCTGCCGGGAGATCCCAAACGGTGTAAAAAAATTGCAGCTTACTTTGAGAACCCGGTGCTCGTCGCAGACAGCCGGGAATTTGTGACTTATACGGGTACTTTGGACGGTGTAAAGGTTTCCGTTACATCTACCGGCATCGGCGGTCCGTCGGCTTCCATCGCGATGGAAGAGCTGATCCAGTGTGGCGCCGATACGTTTATCCGCGTCGGAACATGCGGCGGTATGGCACTCGATGTAGAGGGCGGCGATATCGTGGTGGCAACGGGAGCGATCCGTGCGGAGGGAACGTCAAAGGAATACGCTCCGATCGAGTTCCCGGCAGTCGCAGACCTTACCGTGACGAATGCGCTGGTGCAGGCGGCAAAGAATCTTGGGAAAAAATGGCATGCGGGCGTGGTACAGTGCAAGGATTCCTTCTACGGCCAGCACGACCCGGAGCAGATGCCGGTCGGTGATGAGCTGCTGAAAAAATGGGATGCATGGATGAAGCTTGGATGCAAAGCGTCAGAGATGGAATCGGCGGCACTCTTTATCGTGGCAAGTGCCCGCGGCGTCCGTGCCGGATCGGATTTTCTTGTGATGGGAAATCAGGAGAGAGTGAAACGCGGCATGGAGAACCACATTACGCACGATACGGAAGGTGCGATTCAGGTAGCCATCGAGGCACTGCGGATTCTGATCCGGGAAGATCAGAAATAAGAAAGAAAAAATAAGGGGATACTGGAAAGGGGAGGCTGGATATGAAACAGGAAATCAGTACAGAAATAAAACAGGAGCTGGTAAAACAGGCTCTGGCAGCGCGGAAATTTGCGTATGTGCCGTATTCGAAGTTCCGCGTAGGCGCGGCGGTTCTGGCAAAGAATGGAGCGATTTATACCGGATGCAACATTGAAAATGCGGCGTATACACCGACAAACTGCGCGGAGCGCACCGCGGTCTTCAAAGCCGTATCCGAGGGCATAACGGAATTTGACGCGATCGCCGTCTGCGGCGGCCCGGGAGAGGCAGAGCCGGGGGATTTCTGCACACCGTGCGGTGTCTGCCGCCAGGTCCTGCGGGAATTTGTCGATCCGAACGAATTTCTCGTTCTCCTCTGCAAGGGCGACGGTTCCTGGAATGAAATGACACTTGAGGAGCTGCTGCCGATGGGATTCGGAAAAGAAAATTTATAAACAGAAGCCGGAAATAGAAAAAGTCCAGGCAGATACGGAAAGTACCGTATGCCCTGGACTTTTTTGTTTAATATACGAAAAATTATTTACTGAAATTTCGGCTCACAGGTCAGATCGCATCCCAGACGCTGGAACATTTTGCGGTCCACATCGGAGAGCATAACGCTGGAGTGAACCTGGCAGCCCTTTAACTGCGGCAGGCAGGACAGCGCTTTCTGTGCATCCTCGCTCTGTGCAGCAGTAGCGGACAGCGCGATCAGAACCTCATCGGTATGAAGACGCGGGTTCTTGCTTCCGAGGTACTTGGTTTTCAGGGTCTGGATCGGAGCGATGGATTCCGGTGAGAGAACATGTACGTCATGGTCGATGCCGGAGAGCTCTTTTAATGCATTCAGCAGAAGCGCCGCGCTCGATCCGAGCAGATCGCCGGTCTTTCCGGTGATGACGCGTCCGTCCGGAAGTTCCATGGCAGCGGCCGGTGCGCCGGTCGCCTCGGCACGGACAAGAGCCGGGGAAACGGTGGTACGGTCTGCGGCAACGATGTTTTCCTGTTTCATCAGAAGCTCGATTTTGTAAGCCTCAGTCTCGGAGCGGGAGCCGTCTGCGATACCGTCCACAGCAGTGTAGTAGCGGCGGATGATCTCCTGACGGGAAGCCTCACGGCATGCCTCATCATCAATGATACAGTTTCCGGCCATGTTGACACCCATGTCAGTCGGGGATTTGTACGGGCTCTCGCCGAAGATCTGCTGGAAGATCGCACGCAGAACCGGGAAAATCTCGACATCACGGTTGTAGTTGACGGTTGTCACGCCGTATGCCTCGAGGTGGAACGGGTCGATCATGTTGACATCGTTCAGATCGGCGGTAGCAGCTTCGTAAGCCAGGTTGACCGGGTGCTTCAGCGGCAGATTCCAGATCGGGAAGGTCTCATATTTTGCATAGCCGGCGTTTACACCGCGTTTGTGCTCATGGTAAAGCTGGGAAAGGCAGGTTGCCATCTTTCCGCTTCCCGGTCCCGGTGCGGTAACGACAACGAGCGGGCGGGTTGTCTCGATGTACTCGTTCTTTCCGTATCCCTCATCGCTCACGATCAGAGGCACATTGTGCGGATAGCCCGGAATCGTGTAGTGAATGTAAACCGGGATGCCGAGCTTCTGCAGTCTCTTTTTGAACGCGTCTGCGCTGTGCTGGCCGGAGTACTGGGTGATGACAACGCTTCCGACATAGAGGCCGCGTCCGCGGAACTCGTCGATCAGACGGAGCACGTCGCTGTCATAGGTGATGCCGAGGTCACCGCGGATTTTGTTTTTCTCAATATCGGCTGCGGAAATTGCCATTACAATCTCTGCCTGGTCGGAGAGCTGCATCAGCATGCGCAGTTTCGCGTCCGGTGCAAAGCCCGGCAGAACGCGGGATGCGTGGAAATCGTCGAACAGCTTTCCGCCGAATTCCAGATACAGCTTGTTGTCAAACTGGTTGATGCGGTCGCGGATGTGCTCGGACTGCATTTTCAGGTATTTTTCATTGTCAAATCCAATTTTCATGGTATTTTTCTCCCTTTTTTCCATGGTATTTGTTTGAAAGAAACGGATCATTCCTGCAGGGATGATGCAAAGTTTTCCCCATTGGGTTCTGAAGAGTTACAAACAACTGATTTTATTTTACTATAGAGAAAAGTCACGTGCAAGAAAAAAATGCGGCAGGAATAGAAGCGATTCAGAAAAAGCACTCCTTCGCGCAAGCATGATTCGCGATTTTTCCGGAATTTCGCATGGATCTGAATCGTTACAAAAAAAATCTCCCCAAAAGGAGAGAGGCCGGGACTTGGTTGAAGCCCCGGCGGTATGAAAAAGAAATCTATCTATTAGAAAGGTTGGCGTTGGAGACGTGCTTCCAGAAATGCTTTGCCGTCTCCGGTTTATTTATAGAGAAACAATGGAGGTTGTTTTTTACTTCCTTTGTTGTTGATAAGATTAGTATACGGGAAAATTGTGACCAGAATGTGTACACGGGATAAAGCTTTTCTGAAGAGAACATGAAAACAAAAGGAAGAAAATCTGACGGAATTGTAAAGAAGTAGTCAAAAAGGATTCATGCACCGTGGAAAAGGCGCATAAAATGCAGGAGAAGAAAAAGAGCATTTCCGGCAGGAAAACCGATAAGACCGGAAAACCGGCTATCTGCAGCTGCGGGGAAGAGGTTTCTATGCCGGAAATGAAAAGGAAGAGAAAAATTTGCAGAGCGTGATTCTGGATATGGTCAACCGTTTTGGCTATCTTGGTATTCTGATTCTGATTGCGGTGGAAAATGTATTTCCACCGATTCCCTCCGAGGTGATTCTGACCTTTGGCGGTTTTCTGACAACGTGTACTCGGCTGCACCCGGCGGGGGTTGTGCTGGCATCTACGGCGGGCTCACTGCTTGGCGCGCTGGTGCTGTACGGAGCCGGAACCCTCGTCAGCCCGGAAGGGCTTGCCGAGCTGCTCGAGAGCCGGCCGATGAAGCTTCTGGGGTTTCGGGCAGAGGATGCCTGGAAGACCATTGCCTGGTTTCAGAAAAAGGGGCAGCGGGCTGTGCTGCTCGGCCGATGCATTCCGATCATCCGAAGTCTCATCTCGGTTCCGGCCGGCATGGCGGGGATGAAGATGCCGGGATTTCTGCTATATACCATAGTCGGGAGTACGGTCTGGAATCTTCTTCTGGTTGGCATCGGTGCAGCGGTCGGCGCTGCATGGGAGCAGGCGGCAGAATATGTGAAGCTATATGCGGATGTGGTTTTCCTTATTTTAATGGTGGGAACCGTATGCTTTCCGGCATTCCATTTATATAGGAAGAAACACCGTCAAAAATAATAGGATGCATGAAATCATGCATGATATGCAAAAAATATGCTTGCAATTTAGCAATAAGTGTGCTAAGATTCATCTCAACAAATAAAAGGGAGTAGCGAAACGCCGCGGGATCTGAAATAAAAACATCCCGTGCGGGTTTGAAACCGTCAGCCGATGTTGAGAAACATCCGTATCAAATGAGAACGCAAGACTTTTATTGTGGCAGATGTCATGATAGGAGTCTTTTTTTATCCTTCGACTCCTGAATACCAAACATGAACTGCCATCCGTTGCCAGCGAAAGAAGCGTGGCGGAGAGAGAGGAATGTATGAGCAGCCAAAGAGTAAAAAAAGAATTGTACGAAACTGCAATGACAGGAGAAAAGGCACTGACCAGCCTGATGTATGTACAGATGACACTGTATGCAGCAAAAAGCCAGAAAACGTATGCCAGGGTGCGAAGCGAGGGGCGTGCAAGGATGCGCCACACGGGGCTTCATATGAATCAGTATTTAAGAGCGGCAGGAAAGGATCTGGAAAGCTTTCGAAACCGTCTGAAAGAGACACATCTGCCGGAAGAGCTTCAGTCAAAGGCAGAAACATTTCTGGTCCAGACGGTACATGCGCTGGATGTGACGGAGAAAAAACAGATGTACCGCAGGGAACTGATCGGGATGGAAGAGAAAGTAAAGGAAACAGCAGAACAGATCGAGGAGCTGCTGAAAAGCATGCGGGAGCTTGGAGTATAAGTCACCGTCTGGCAGGCTCTGCGTGACCCGTAACGTGTAGTATCCGCAGGGGAGTCGGCGAAGGGGAATGCGCATGGTGGACTTTTCAAAAACAAAATGTTAAGATAAAACATATGGTAATGATTCAGAGCCATGCGAAATAGAAGAGAAGATGCAGGAAAGAAAAGGAGTAAGAAACGTGGCAGAAGAAATTGCAATGAAGGTGATCGCCCGAATCCACACGGATTTCCCGGAAAAATTCGGGATTCCGAGGCAGAGCGGACTGATCGAAGAACTAAAGAGTACGATCGTTTTTGAACCGGAGTTCCGCGATGCAAATGCACTGAGGGGGCTGGAAGAATATTCCCATCTCTGGTTGATCTGGGAGTTTTCGGAAGCCGTGCGGGATACCTGGTCTCCGATGGTGCGGCCGCCGCGGCTTGGCGGAAATAAGCGTGTCGGCGTATTTGCTACGCGTTCGCCGTTCCGTCCGAATCCGATCGGTCTTTCTTCGGTAAAGCTGGAATATGTGGAGCAGCATCCGTCGCTTGGTCCGGTATTGCACCTTACGGGAGCAGATCTGATGGACGGCACACCGATTCTGGATATCAAACCGTATCTGCCGCATGTAGACAGTCACGTGGAGGCACTTGGCAGCTTTACGGAAAAGACGAAAGAATACTTTATTCCGGTTGAGATTCCGGACGAGCTGCTGGAAAAGGTTCCGGCAGACCACCGTGCGGCGCTGAAAAAAGTGCTGGAGCAGGATCCGCGTCCATCGTATCAGAACAGCGAAGAGCGCGTCTACGGACTTTCCTTTGCGGGAATGGAAATCAAATTCCAGGTAAAGGACGAGGTACTGCATGTTGTGGGAGTAGAAATGTGAGGAAGAAATAAAGATCGGGAGAAAAGACCGAAAGCAAGGATCGAAAGCAAAGATCAAAAGCGAAGATCAAAAGCAAAGATCAAAAGCAAGGATTAAAAGCAAAGATCGAGAGAAGAGACCAAAAGCAAGGATTAAGAGAAAAGATAGGAAGAAAAAATGGAACGAAATGTAGAGATAGATAAAATTTCAGATGGAAAACGATACGGAGCTAATGATCTTGTAAAAGTGGGCTGCGACGACTGCCGCGGATGCTCCGCCTGCTGTCATGGGATGGGAGATTCGATTGTACTCGACCCGATGGATGTCTACCGCCTGGAGAAAAAGCTGGGAAAGACGATGGAAGAGATTTTGCTGGCTGGGAACGTGGCGCTTCGTGTCGTGGACGGTGTTATTCTGCCACATCTGAAGATGACAGAGCAGTCAGACCGGTGCAGCTTTTTAAATGAAGAAGGCCGCTGCAGCATCCACGATGCACGCCCGGGCTTCTGTCGGATGTTTCCGCTGGGTCGGCTGTATGAGGATGGAACATTTTCTTATTTCCTTCAGGTGAACGAATGTCCGAAGGAGAACAAGACAAAGGTCAAGGTCCGCCGCTGGCTCGATACGCCGGAGCTTGGGAAATACGAAGCCTTTACGACAAAATGGCATTATTATCTGAAGGAAAAACAGAATGCGGCGCGCGAAAGCGAGGACGATGCATTCCGGCAGCAGATCAGCATGAACATTCTGAAGCTGTTTTATCTGCTTCCGTATGACGGAAATACAGATTTTTATACACAGTTTGCAGCTCGAATGGAGCTTGCAGCAGACAAGCATTAAGCAAAAACATATATTAACAGGAGAGGCTGTCGCACGAAGCGAAAACACTACAAAATCTATATTTTGTGGAAATTTTTCTTCGTGCGGCAGCCCTCCTGTTTTTTTATATCGTTTCGTAGGAAAACTTTCCTGCTCCGGCGTAGACCAGGAAGGCTTCCCGGGTCTCACGCCTCCGCCGGCGGCTGCAGAAAATGATCTGCCCATTTTTCAGCAGAACTTCGCCAGTTACCTGTACAAGGGAAACGTGGGCAAAGTTGATCAGCAGACCTTTTCCGCCGTGGAAAAAACGATCACTTGGTGTAAGGCAGACCGTCAGGTCGGCAAATGTGCAGCGGGTTGTAAAATCTCCCTGAATGGTGTGGAGAATCAGTCGGTGCTGGCAGGCTTCAACGTAAATCAGGTCGTCGAGCGCCAGCCGGTATTTTTGGGAAACACCCTGTGAGATAATGACTGGAATTTCGAGCAGAACAGAATCGTTCGGATCGAGTGGGAATATTAATTTGGAATACAAGAAAAACACCTCCGGGAAAGTATACCGTTTGCGTCGAAGTGCAGCCGTTCAAGTCGAAGCGGTTGTCCAGCGCAAAGAAACATGATAGGGTACAAAATAAAAGCAGGAGGAGAGCATTACAGCAAACATCATAAAAATACAAAGTGTAGTTTAACACAGTGACAGAATCTCATTCAAGCCGAATTGACGGACTTCTGTTAAAATCGTTCGACAGAAAGTGACACCGTATGGCAGAAAGGGGCGAAAAAAGTAAAAAAAGGAACGATAGACAGAAAAAGCAGAAGAAAAAAACAGGAAAATCAAAAGAAAATCGAAAGAAAAGGAGGCAGAGAAGATTGACGATGCGAGATTGATTTGGTATAATATTCCAAAAATAATTATTACATATAACATTACCATAAAAGAATAAATATCATATGGAGAGAAATATGAACAGAGAAGTAGAAACAATCAGAGAAAAAGTACATACAACAGCAGATGCAGCATTATTTTTATGCTTTCAGGAAGTGAAGGGAAGCCATTCCAAAGGAGTGATCCGGCTGCCGCTGCTTCATTATGACATTCCGTTTGAGGGATACGGAGAAATGCTGCTTCGGATGAACCGCATTTATGACCTGCTCGGCATGCCGGATGCAGGAAGCTGTATGCGGAGCCTTTCAGAAGGGGAAAAAGAAGAGTGGGAATTTACAGATGAAATGAAGAACAATCAGGATACAACGCTTCCAGCCGGAACCGAGCGTATGGTCAGTATTCAGATTCAGTTCCGACAGCACTGTAGTCTGCAGGGATTTCTGATCTGCGGAAAACAGAAAGCAGGTTTTCGTTCAGCACTTGAAATGCTGTATTTACTGGAAGATTGTCTGCAGGAACAGGATAACTGAATACGGGAGAAAAACGCAACAGAATGAGAGTGGGAGCTATGAAGGAAGAAAAAAAGATCAGAAAGAAAATAAAAATTGAGGATTTGTTGCCAAGAGATCTCATCCGGGTGGATCTCGATGCAATCCTGGGCTATGTGAAGGGAAAAACAATCCTGGTAACAGGCGGAGGCGGTTCGATCGGAAGTGAGATCTGCCGCCAGCTGGCCGGACACGACGTCGGGCATCTGATCATTTTTGACATCTACGAAAACAATGCGTACCAGATTCAGAAATCTCTGGAATGGGAGTTCCCAGATCTCAATTTGACAGTACTGATTGGTTCTGTGCGGGATGAGCGGAGGCTGGAATCAATTTTTTCGAAGTACCGGCCGGACATCGTCTTTCACGCAGCAGCCCACAAGCATGTGCCGCTGATGGAGGACAGCCCGAATGAAGCGATTAAAAACAATGTTATTGGAACCTTAAAAACGGCGCGCACAGCAAGCCATTATCAGGTAAAGAAGTTTATCCTGATATCAACAGACAAGGCAGTCAACCCGACCAACATCATGGGAGCGAGCAAGCGGCTCTGTGAGATGGTGATTCAGCTGATCGGAAGACACAGCACGACAGAGTTTGCGGCAGTGCGCTTTGGAAATGTACTGGGAAGCAACGGAAGTGTCATTCCGCTGTTCCGCCGTCAGATCGAACACGGCGGTCCGGTGACGGTTACGCATCCGGATATCATTCGATATTTTATGACGATTCCGGAGGCAGTCAGCCTGGTACTTGAGGCAGGCGCCTATGCGAAAAACGGTCAGATCTTTGTCCTGAATATGGGAGATCCGGTCAGAATCGCAGATCTGGCAAAAAATATGATCCGCCTTTCCGGATATGAGCCGGAAAAAGAAATCAAGATCAAATACATTGGCCTGCGGCCCGGCGAAAAGCTGTATGAGGAACTTCTGATGAATGAAGAGGGCATGCAGACCACAGAAAACAGCCGGATTTTTATTGGCAGACAGATTGCATTTGACGAGAAGGTATTCCGGGAGCAGATAAAGGAACTCGCGAAGGAAGCGGAAAACGAATGTCCGAACATCTGCTATCTGGTAAAGAAAATGGTGCCGGAATACCAGTACGAAGGAGAAAAGCAGGAATGACGGATCTTCATGTACATATTCTGCCGGGAGTTGACGACGGATCCCCAAATTTGTCCACCTCCCTTGAAATGGCAGAAATGGCGGCACAAAGCGGGGTACGCATCCTCGCGGTGACGCCGCATGCAAACCAGACGGGAATCGAAGGCGTGGAGGACGGATACGTCAACTACGAATCGGAACAGTTAGAAGAGCTGTTTTACCGTCTGGAGAGGGAAATCAACAGAGAACACATTCCCATCAGCTGGTGCGCGGCATGGAAATCATGAGCATCGGGCCGCTTGGAAAAAAAATCAGAGAGAGAAAGCTGATACCGCTCCATGAGGGCCGCTATTATCTGATCGAGGTGCCGTTTGATATGGCGCCGGACGGAATCAGAAAGCGGCTGCTGGAATTTCCGGCGATGGGAAAAATCCCGGTGCTGGCGCATCCGGAGCGGTATTTCTGCGTTCAGGATACACCGGAGCTTCTGTACGAATTTCGGGAAATGGGCGCGGTTTTGCAGATCAACAAAGGAAGTGTGTTTGGAAGATTTGGAGAAGAAGCGGAGCGGACAGCGGTTTTTTTGCTGGAAAACCGCCTCGCGGGCTGTGTGGCAAGCGATGCACACGGGGCTGATTACCGGACCACGGACATGCGGCCGGTCCGGCAGTTTCTGAAGGAGCGGTATGGAGAAGCGTATGCACAGCTTTTATTGAAAGTGAATCCGAGAAGAATCCTGGAGGACCGTCAGATTTTCTATGAACCGTCCCCGGAACGAAAACGGAAAAGACGCTGGTTCCTCTGAAAACAGGAAGAATGGCGTTACAGAAACGAAAGGAGCATCTTTGATATGCACAAAACGAGAGCGGCAGTTCTCATTCTGTTTCTGGCTTCCACACTTGCCTTTGGCGGGTGTCTGGTGCGGCAGCAGACGGGAAAAGACGGAAAAGGGCCGGAAATTACGATGGACAACAGTGAGATTTCTGCCAGCATCCATGCAGAGGAGTCAGAACTTCTGGCCGGAGTAACTGCTTACGATAAAAAAGACGGCGATGTGACGAGTTCTCTTGCTGTGGAACATATTTCGAATTTTGTGGAAAAAGGGCGGCGGAAAATCAGTATCGTCGCCTTTGATTCCGATAACCACGTTACGCATGCGGAGCGGGAACTGGTGTATAATGATTACACCTCACCGGTCTTTTCCCTGGATCGCCCGCTGCGGTTCAGCCTGAATGCAGATGATCTGACAGAGGGACTTTCCGCGGAGGACTGCCTGGACGGAACGATTACCGACCGCATCCGGATTTCTTACGAGGATGAGATCAGCAGTACACCGGGACTGTACCACGTGACATATTCGGTTGCAAACCGCGCCGGAGATGTGACAAGTCTTCCGGTGACAGTAGAACTCTACGATCCGGCAGAGGAGAACGGAAAGCCGCAGATTACCCTGAGCGATTACCTGATTCATCTGGATCTGCAGCAGCCATTTGATCCGCAGGCATATCTGGAAAGCGTGAGTGTAGATCAGATGCTGTATGAAAAGAGAGAAGACGGTGCGCTTCATGCAGCTTCGGATGAAGAAGAGCTCCTGGGAGAAAACCAGTTTTCCATTGACAATCCGGTCGATACCGGCAGTGCGGGTGTTTATGAAGTGACATACACTGCGACAGCGGAGGAGGGGCAGACAAGCTCCGTCCGACTGATCGTCTGTGTAAACGAATAGGGGGGATCCAGATGGGAGAATACGACAGAACAGGAAACGGGCAGAGCAGCAAAACAGACTGGGATCTCCGAAGTATCCTGTGCGACATTGCAAAAAACTGGTGGGTCATCCTTCTGATTGCCTGTTCGGTGGCAATGATAACCTATACCGTATTGACGACCGTACACAAAGACCGGTATACGGTAAAAACCACATTTGCCGTTATGGGACGCGGGGTGGATGCCAATGCGGCATCGAGCCTGTCGGCCACATATGAGATGGCACAGAAATTTGAAGCAATTCTGGAAAATACGATTTTGAAGAAAAAAGTGATGGAGGAGCTTAGCCTGTCCTCGTTTCCGGCAAAAATGAATGCTTCCATTGTGCCGGAATCCAATCTGATGGAGCTGTCTGTGACCGCAGATTCGCCGGAAATGGCATTTCGGATCTTAAAGTCGGTACTGAACAATTATACGAGCATTTCCGACTATATTATTCCGAATGTAGTGTTGGAGACACTGCAGCAGCCGCAGGTTTCCGGCGTGCCATCGAACCAGATTCCGACCAAAAAGTATGCCGCGACCGCATTTCTTGCGGCAGCCCTTGCTATGGCGGCACTCATCGGACTCTTTTCCTTTCTGCGGGATACCGTCAAAAATGAGGCAGAATTCACCCGCAAAATCGATGCGGACCTGCTGGGCGTTGTGTATCACGAAAAGAAGAAGAAAAACAGCTCCATGCTGATTACCAATCCGGCGCGGAGCTTTCTGTATGTGGAATCCTTAAAGCGTATTGCATCGCGTGTGCGGGGGCGTCTGAACCGAAAAGGCGGAAAAGTGCTGCTGGTGACCAGTGTGGCGGAAAATGAAGGAAAATCGACCCTTGCGGCAAATCTGGCGCTTGCCCTTGCAGAAGAGCAGAACCGTGTACTGCTTTTGGACTGCGATTTCCGACAGCCGGCGTTACATAAAATCTTTGAGATTCCGGAAAAAGACGGAAAGGATTTCGGAAAGGTTGTCCTCGGAAAAGAGTCGGCATCCGGCGTTTTTGAGAAACACAAGGATACCAACGTATATACCGGAATCTGCCGTAATCGTCTGGAAGAGCCGTCGCTTGCAATCGGCGGTGAGATTTTCCACCGGATTCTGGAGACATGCCGGACCAATATGGACTACATTATTCTGGATACGCCGCCGATGGGAATGACGGCGGATGCAGAAGAGCTTGCAGAGTATGCCGATGCGGCAGTTCTTTCCGTACGGCAGGACGGCGCACTGACGAGGGATATCAACGACGCGATTGATGCATTGAACCAGAAAGAGGAAAAAGTGATCGGCTGTGTATTTGGAAATGTTTATCCGGGATTCGGTGAGCGGATCGGCAACAGCTACGGTTATGGATATGGATACGGCACCTACAGCAGGGCAGAACGATAAGAGGGAGCAAAGAGCATGAGCAGAGAAACGTATGAAACCTATTCGGCGGAACCGGAGAAAATCGATCTGATCGCCTTTCTGGCAGAATATTTCCAGGCGTTCCGAAAATTCTTTTTGGGCGTGCTGATTCTTGTGATCCTCATGGGAGGCGGCTCCTTTCTGACGGCAAAGCTGCGGTATCAGCCCATGTATGAGGCATACACCTCATTTGTGGTCGGATCAAACCGCGCGGTCGGCTATTCCTATTATGACAATGTGACGGCGCAGCAGCTTGGAAAAACCTTTCCTTATATCGTAACAAGCGGTGTATTAAAGGATGTTGTAGCACGGGATCTTCAGGTGGGAGCAGTGACATCCCAAATTGAGGCGAGTGTGATGGAAAACACCAACCTGTTCACGATTCGCGTCAAAGATTCTTCACCGGATACGGCATATCGCGTACTTCAGTCCGTCATAACCAATTATCCGGAGGTGGCGGAGTACATTATCGGTGCGACAACGCTGACGGTGGTAGACGACAGCGGCGTACCGGTATCCCCGATCAACAGCCAGGATGCGGTACATGCCGGAATGATCGGAGCAGCGGCGGGACTTGCCGTTGCACTGCTTTTGATTTTCATCTATGTGAGAACAAGAAAAACAATTCGCCAGGCAGAGGACGTGAAAAAGCTGACGAACGCAACGTTCCTTGGAAATCTGCCGGAGGCGAAAATCAAGAAACGAAGCAACGTAAAAGAACAGACCATCACGATCTGTAACCCTAAAGTGCCGGATTCCTTCAAAGAAGCAATGCAGCTCATCCGGACAAGAACAGAGGACGGGCTTGGAAAAGCCGACTGTCCGGTTTTGCTTGTGACAAGCTCTGTGCCGGGAGAGGGAAAGACGACCGTTGCCGTGAATCTCGCAGAGGCATTCGCAAAGAAGAAGTACCGCGTAGTGCTGCTGGACGGAGATCTGCGAAATCCGTCGGTATTGAAGTGTATTGGACTTTCCGAGCGGAAGGGACGTGGAATCATAGGAGTGCTGAAAGGACAGATCAGCCTGGATGAGGCACTTACCGATTATCGGGATCTGTCGCTGAAAATTCTGCCGGGTGTCGGAAGTACACAAAATCCGGCCGGCCTGCTGCGTTCCGCGCGGATGAAAACGCTGATCGAAGAATTGAAAGAGGATGCGGATCTTCTGATTATTGATACGCCGCCGTGCGGAGTACTGTCGGATGCATCCCTTTTGGGCGGAATCGCAGATTCTGCAGTTCTTGTCGTACACCAGGGAACTACCAAGGACCGTGAAGTACAGCGGGCACTGGAATTCTTCGAGGATTCGCAAATTCCGGTCTGCGGCTATGTACTGAACGGCGTGCCGGAGGGTGCGACAGGCTACGGATACAGCACCTATGGCGGTTATGGCTACGGAAAATATGGTTATGGTTACGGAAAGTACGGCTATGGAAAAGAAAAAGAAGGCCGGAAAAGTAACCAGTCGGTGAAAGAATAGGGGGAAGAAAACATGAGGGAATCTGGAATTTATCAAATGTATCTGAAAAATCTGCTGGACCGGCTGCTTGCACTGGTTGGAACGGCAGCACTGTCGTGGTTGCTGATTTTGCTTGGCATAGCGATCCATCTCGATTCGCCGGGACCGATTTTCTTCCGGCAGAAGCGGGCAGGAAAGAACGGCACGTATTTTTACATATATAAATTCCGCACGATGCGTATCGATACCCCACATGATATGCCGACCCATATGCTGAATAATCCCGATCTTTTCATCACAAGAGTCGGACGGTTTCTCCGGAAAACATCCCTCGATGAGCTGCCACAGCTCTTTAATATCCTGAAGGGCGATATGGCGCTGGTTGGCCCGCGTCCGGCACTCTGGAATCAGTATGACCTCCTTGTGGAGCGTGAGCAGTACGGCGCAAACAGCGTCCGTCCGGGTCTTACCGGATGGGCACAGATCCATGGACGGGATGAGCTGCCGATCCGGCAAAAAGCTGAACTGGATGGATATTATGTGCACCATATCCAGCTCAAAATGGATCTGGAATGTCTCTGGAGAACAGCAGGAGCCGTACTGCGGCAGGATGGAATTCACGAAGGCAGACTGGAAAAACAGCAGATGAAGGGTGCAAAAGAGGTTGTGAAGGTTGGAAAATAGAAGAAGATAAAAAAGATAGAAAAAGACAGAGAAAGATAGAAAAACAGCAAAAGATAGAAAAAGTAGTAAAAGACAGCAAAAGATAGAAAAAATAGCAAAGATAGCAAAAGATAGGAAGAAACGGGCAGGATGTTTTTGGGAAGGAAAGCATGCTGCCTCGTTTTACATAGAAGCTGGAAAATAATGAGAAAAGTAATTGCATATTGATTGAAAGATGATATAATTTATAAAGAAAATAATGAAATTAGTAATGAAACAATGCGGAATATTACACCGAAACAGGAAAGAAAAATGAAAAAACGAATTCTAATTGTAACCAATCATTCGTATATGTTCTGGCAGTTTCGCAAAGAATTGGTGGAAGCCTTGCAGAAAGAGCATGAAGTGATTCTTGCCATGCCATTTGTCGGGCATGAAGAAGATTTTCGGAAAATGGGAATCGAGTGTATTCCCGTATCCATGAACCGACGTGGCGTGAATCCTTTTGCCGAGGCAAAGCTGTTGCGGGACTATAAGCGGCTTCTGCAAAAAATCAGCCCGGACTTTGTGCTTACATATTCCATTAAACCAAATATCTATATGGGTCTGCTCTGCAGTTGCAAAAAGATTCCCTATTATGCCAACGTACAGGGACTTGGAACTGCATTCCAAAAACCAGTACTGGCCGGATTTGTTACGGTACTGTATCGAATCGCTTTCCGAAAAGTAAAATATGTCTTTTTTGAAAATAAAGAAAACGCCCGCGAATTTGGCGAACGAAACATCGTATCGGCAGATCGTCAGGTTGTTCTGCCCGGTGCGGGAATTAACCTGGAAAAATACAAAATGGAACCTTACCCGAATCACAGCCGTGTCCATTTTCTGTATCTCGGACGAATCATGAAAGAAAAAGGAATAGAAGAACTCTTTTATGCCGTTCGGCGGCTGAAAGAAGAAAACGAAGACTTTGTCCTTGATCTGGCCGGATTCTTTGAAGATATCTACAAAAAGCAGGTAGAAGAACTGGAACAGCTTGGAATCGCCCATTTTTACGGCTTTCAGTCAGACCCGCGCCCATTTTATGCAGAAGCAGACTGTGTCGTTCTTCCCAGCTATCATGAAGGCATGAGCAACGTCCTCCTGGAAGCAGCGGCAACCGGCCGCCCTGTTATCACAAGCAATATCCCGGGCTGCCGGGAAAGCGTAGAAAATGGAAAAAGCGGTCTGCTGGTTGAAGTAAAAAACAAAGAGATGCTGTATCAGGCAATGAAAAAGATGCTGCATTGCAGCAGAGAAGAACGGGAAAAAATGGGTAAAGCAGGAAGAGAGAAGATGAAAAGAGAGTTTCGGAAGGAAGCTGTGGTGGAGAGAACGGTGAGAAGTCTGGAGTAAGATGAAAGAGGAAAGAGAAAATTTTAGTAAGACAAAAGGAGAAATGTAAAAGATGTCCATAACGAATTATTGGTTTCAATTAATCTGGCTTTTGACAGTAGGAATGGTTCTGGCAATATCTCTGCCGAAAAAGCAGGAAATCGTTATGGGAAGGATAGAAGAAAGATGGCAGATAGCACCGGCAGTGCTTCTAGTGGTTCCATATATATTGGCGGCAACACTAAGATCCGATAATTTTGGAGATACCTATGCCTACCGAAGTGTCTTTAGAGAAGCACCTAGTAAAATAGCTGCGCTTCCACTCTATCTCGAGGGAATAAAAAAAGATAAAGGTTTTTCGGTCTTAATTGTGATTATAAAAGCTCTTATTGGAAATTCACCTATTCTGTTTTTCATGTTCATAGCTACTGTGCAAATGTTATGTATGGCATTTATTTATCGAAAATATAGT
The DNA here is from genome assembly GCF_003479865.1 of Blautia sp. AM47-4. NCBI lineage: Bacteria > Bacillati > Bacillota > Clostridia > Lachnospirales > Lachnospiraceae > Blautia > Blautia sp. AM47-4. The sequence continues at coordinate 31,358 of NZ_QUHY01000024.1, read as the reverse complement.
GAAAACTATTGGATGAGTATTTTTGTTTTTGTTGCGGGAACAGACTATATGTCTTGGTGTCATAATGGTATCCGACAGTTTTTGGCAATTGCCATTATCATGGCAGGATTTCCATTACTGCTAAAAAGAAAATATATACCACTGATAGCAATTATTCTATTAGGAGCGACATTTCATGCGTCAGCATTGCTTATGATCCCGATCATTTTTATTGTGCAGGGAAAGGCATGGAATAAAAAGAGTGTGCTGTGCATTTTGGGATGTATTTTAATATTAATATTTAATATCTTTTTCCACTTATCTTTTTATAACTTCTTAAATGTCAGTTTAGCTTGATTTTATGGGCTTTTCTGGCATTTTTGTATAGGGAAGATAACTCACATATCTTTTTATAAGTCTATGTGTTTTCTCTGTGGGAAGTAGTAAATTAGTAGTATGTTCCGTATTTACTACAACGCACATATCCTTTCCATTTCAGCTTTTGCAGAACCAAATGAGCCGTGAGCGTAATAATTCAGCGTCATGCTTATATCAGAATGTCCCATGATATACTGTAAGGTATTCGGTGTCATTCCTTTGTTTGCCATTTTCGTACAGAACGTATGTCGCAGGCTGTGTGGCGAAATCTCTGGCAGTTCATCATCATGTGTCTTGTTGTACTTCTTAACCAGACCTTTTAATACCATGTTGTAACTGCTTGCTACTTGCGGTAAGCCTTTACCGTTCAACATCAAAAAGTTGCTGTAACCGTCAATCACGATTGGTTCTGTTTTCTTTCGGCTCTTGATAAGTCGCTGGAAAGCGTCATAGGCTTTGTCAGTCATTGGAATTTCACGGATACCGCTTTTTGTCTTTGGCTTCTCTATATAGTAGCCCGTTTCCGTGTCTTTCAATAGCTGGTGTTCCACAAGGATTGATTTATTCTTCATATCAACGGCAACGTTCAAGTCCAGACCGCAGAACTCGGAAATACGAAGTCCCGTTTCCAGAAGTATTACAAGTTCGTCATAATACTTTTTGTAGGTTCTGTCGCTTTTTGCAAATGTCAGCAAGGCTTCTTCCTGCTCTAAAGATAGGGCGGTCTTTTCTTTTCGGGTATCATCAAGAATATCACTTAGCACAAAATCAAACGGATTTTTTCTAACGTAATCATCTTGTATCGCCATGTAGAACGAAGCCCTCAAAGAACGCATATAATTCTTGATTGAGTTATACGCTATCCCGTTTTCGCTCATGCGGATAGCCCATTCTTTAGCGTCTGATTGCTTGACGCTATCAATGCTCATACTTCCGAAAGGGTCTTTTTTCAGAACGTTCATAAACTGTTGTCTGCCTTTGACCGTATTTCTGCGAATGTTCTTTCGTAGATTATTTTTCTTTTCGTAAAGCTGGCATACCGTCATTTTCTTGCCTGCGGTGTCGATACCGTCGCTTAAATCTCTCTGGACTTCTGCGATTTTCTCACGTAATGAAATATCATCACGTTTGCCTTTTGGTACTCTGTCCGTAGGAACAAGTTTCCATGAATAAATAAATTTCTGCTCGCCTAATGAATTGATGTATTTGTAAACGTATCTTCCCTCTTTGTTCTGGCTTTCCCCAGTTCTTAAAATTCGTCGTCTGTTATCTCGTCTAACTTCTCTTGACATAGTAGAAAACTCCTCTCCAAAACTGGAGCAAGCCTAGATACGTCATATAAATATTATAACATATTCTAGGCTTGATTTCACTATATTGTGTCCAGTGTATCAATGATTTTTTCAAACTGTTTTCGCTTTATCTGAATACGGTTGCCGTTCATAATAACCCATTTCGCACCGATATTTTCTTCTGCCAGACGACGCAGTTTATTTTCGCCAATGCGAAAGTATTTAGACGCTTCCTCAATGGTAAGCGTGTATTTTTCCCATACAGGCACATCAGTATTGTTTATCATAGTATATAACCCCCTTTACTGTGTGTCATTTTTTACAAGCAGGCAGACGGCTTTGGAAAGCTCCGTTAGTATCTCAACTATTCCCATTCTTGTGGGCAGAACCGCACCATGCGGACGTATCATTATTCTGTGAGGGTAGGTCGTGGCAAAGCGACTTTTCCAACGGTCGCTCTCGGATCACTGCGTGGGTCGCTCGCTTTCTTTTGGAAAGGTCATGGCGTACAGTTCCCGTGGCTTGCTACCTCACAAACGTATCTGTCTGCTTTATTCAATTTTCAAAGAACTATCGGCTCATACGTCCGTCAAAATTTATCTACTTTTCAATAAACTTTGACCGATATATCAATCCCAAAGAGGACGCAGGAAAGGGGGTATAGCGTCGCTCTTGTTGATAGGACAGTCCGTTTATGCTACTTTAAATTCAAGTATCTGTTGAATAAGTTTTGCTTCCAAACGGCTACGCATATCTTCATCAACGCAAGTATGCGGATTGCCGTATTCGTCAATGCTTGTTCTCATAGACAGTCTGGCAATGTAAGGCTCATAATGACTTAATACTACATTCATAGCCAGAATATCGCCTTGAGAAGCAGAAACGATAACGGGATATGGCAATAAGTTGTTGCCCTTATGTACTGCATTATTCTTTCTCATGCTGTTTTTCCTCCATTCTTTTCTTTACTTTTTCAAAGCCTTTTTTACGTTTATAGTGCACTGTACGACGAACAATTTTCATAAGGTCAGCAATTTCAACGTCATTAAAGCCCAAACCGTACAATAACAAAATAAGACGTTCTTCTTCTGAAAGTTCCTGCAATGCTTCACTTAACAACTCATTTTTGATTTTTACGTCATAGCCCATAACCTTGTAAGTGTCATAGTCTGTTGAATATTCATCATAAGTTGCAAGTTCGGCAAGCTGTTCTGGCGAAAGTTCTGAAAATGAAACTTGCATATTATTCAAACGCTGGTATTGCTTCTGAATATTGATAGCTTCATGTTTCAAAATCTTTTTGCAATAACAGTCAAAAACTTTCTGAATATCTTCATGGGAAGTCGATTTTTTCACGTTTTCACCTCCTTCCGTTTCTCAAAAGGCGGTGAGATTAACCGTTCCTTCCCCCTTTCCGTTATTAATACAAATGAGGGGGCATGGATTGGCAAAGATTGAGAAAAAAATTTAAGAAAAGTAAAAAAGCCCAAGAAGTCATAAAAACCTCATTGAGCTTTGCAAGGCAATATCAGCAAGCAAACTGTTTTTTATCTAAGTATCAACAGAGTATTACCTACTGTAATTTATAAGATTTTTAACGAATTTCTTTTATGCCATCTTATCATTCCAATTCCTCTCGTGTAGAAATTGACGCTATATCATAGCTTTCTACAAGATAAGCATAAAATATAAATCCGTCTTAATTCCGTCCGTATTCCTGTTTTTTAGCAGGATATAAAAAAGGTTACTGCAATATGTCAGATACCCGACCTTGCAATAACCTGTCCATTAAAAGTCATGCGTATTTTCTTTTATAAGTTGGCGATAGTAACTCTGTTTCTCTGTTGGTATCTGATTGAGAAAATCTTCTATCCATTGGCTTGTCTGCTCTAGTATTTGTTCGTCCTCATAATATTCTGGGTAATCAGCTAAAATATCATGCTCTCTGTCAATTTGCTCTACTTCCTTGCAGGCTAAGTCTAAATAAGTGCTTATCAATGTCTGTGTATATGCCGTATAGCCTAGCGATAGTGTAATATGGGTAATACGTTCAAAATCTGCTTGTGTCATTTTATTTTTACCCGTTAATAAATCATAATCATACTGTCCACAGATTGATAAAAAATCTTCCCTTTGCTTCTCTGATTGTTTCATAATCGCCACTCCTTACATTCAAAATTTTAGCTTTTTGCTGGTAATACAGATAAATTCCTCTGGTGTTGGTGTCTTGTTTCCAAACAGCCTTTGAAATTCTGCTTGTTTCTCTGCGTCGGGATTGTTTCTTGCTTCTTCAATAGCAAGTTGCATTTCTTCCCGAACTTCCGCAACAGAAACGCCACGAAGTCTTGCAACTTCCTTTAACATTTTTTTGCTATCTCTTTTATTGAACTTTATCATACCATATCCACCTCATTTCTGGATAAACTTTATTTTTGATGTCCATAATAAGCGAAACTATAACTTATGGAATAGTTTATTTTATAGGGCTATTATAATACATTTTCACAAAGGTTACAATGTAAAAGAATGGTTCAAGGAAAGGATGTGTGTGCTATGGAGCTTGATTTTAAAGCGATAGGGAAACGAATAAAAATTGCAAGGATAAAGAAAAATTTTACCCAAGAAGCCGTAGCAGACAGAATAGGCGTTTCCCCACAGCACGTCAGTAATATAGAAACTGGAAACTCCAGCGTCAGCCTGCCGACTTTAGTTGCGATTGCAAATATGTTATCTGTATCGGTTGATGAACTTTTATGTGATACTGTTCTTACCTCTAAGCCCATATTTGAAAGAGAAGCAAAAGATATTTTCGAGGATTGCAACGAATATGAAGTCCGTGTTTTAGTAGATGTTTTGAAAGCAACTAAAAATTCTATGCGTCATGTAAAGATGTTTGAAAACAAAATGAATAGGAACGAATAAAACCGTAGTGTACTGATCACAAATGATTGTGAAGTACCGCTACGGTTTTTCTTCGCTGAATTTATAACCCACACCCCAAACAGTCAAAATATACTGCGGATTGTCTGGATTGGGTTCTATTTTCTTTCTAAGTTTTCGGATAAACGAAGTCATGTTGTTTGCATTCGGTATATCATCATCTCCCCATACATTCTGATAGAGTTGTTCTTTTGTGAATACCTGTCCTTTATGAGAATACATAAAATACAATAGGTCAAATTCCTTTGCAGTCAGATAAATTCGACTGCCTTGTTTATCTACCACAGTGCGAGTAAAAGGATTGATATATAATTCTTCTGTTTGTATGTTCATAAGTGTCGGACTTGTATTCAGTTTCGTAGACAGCCATTCTAAGGTTTGCTGAAATAAGTTATTCTCTTTATCATTAAATTCTACAACTAATATTTTCCCATAGTATCCCCCCTAATTAAAATTTTCTATCAAGAGGGAACACGAGAGTAACTCTTGCCCCTATAATCTTATTATTTTCTTCTAAGTTTTCAAGCCTGAGAAATCCAAAATGTTCCCGCATGATTTTGTTTACGATTGCAAGTCCCAAACCGTAATGAGTGCCATTTCTCGCCTTGTTTTCAGAATAGAATTTTTGAGTTGCTCTTTTTAGGCTTTCTTCACTAAACCCTTTTCCGCTGTCAGTAACACTTATCCTATATTCAGATATATGTTTTTGAAATTGCAATTTTAATTCTGTATATTCTTCCGAAAAATCAACAGCATTTGATACTATATTTTGGAACGCTTTTTGTATTGCTTTTCCATCTATCAATAAGTCATCAGCAATATCTTTTTGTAGAACTACAATAGATATATTTTTAGGGAAGCTATTTGATTTGCCAGTGAAATTAGTTCATTTACATATTCTTCGCCCAAGGAAATATAATCCGTTTTTAAGTGTTCCATTTTCACAAGATTTTTTAGTTCTTCTACATATTCTGATATTCTTTTTATTCCGTCTTGCGCATCGTTTAAATACTCCTTTTGTTTTCCTGTTATTTCTGTTTCTTCCAGCAATTCCAAATTTCCAGATACAACCGTAGCAGGTGTTTGTATATCATGCGTAAGTGCTTGAATACCATCTTCTAATAATTGAGCTTGCTTTAATTGTTTTTTTGTACTGTCTTTTACTGCTTTTTCCATTTCGTTCAAAACAATTAAAATATCATTTATTTCTTTTAATGTACTCGATACCCCAGAGATTTGTTCATCATCATTCAAAATGGTTTCACGTATACTTATGATTTTATTTAGTTCTTTACGCAACTGATTTCTATGCCATTTTAGAATGATAAAAAAACCTATAACAACTGTAACAAAAAAGGAAAGAACAACTGTTAAATCAGCACTCGGAAAAACATTTCTCAAAAAATCATTTGAAAATTGGGAAGTGCCACTTTTATATCCCAAAATCCATTTTTCAGATAAACCATTGACACATTCATATTTCGTTCCGTTCATAAACTGCAAATGTGTAACTTGTCCCTCTTTATAAACTTCTTCTATAAGTTCTTTATCCTGTATTGTGCCAGTTATATAATTGCCGTCGTTTGAAAGTTGCGCATATTCTATATATGCTGGTATATCCTTAGCTTCAAGCACTCCATTGACAGCTTTACCTGTTATATTTTCCACACTTTCAGATATTACTTGCGGAGAAAGAATTATCCCTGTTTCCGTTAAAAATAAAGTTCCTGCTCCAAATATAACAATCACTATGAAGATGTAGCATATTTGAGAAATACTAAGAGTTAAAAGCATTCTCATTATTGATTTTTTTCCCATTGATAGCCCACTCCCCAAATTGTCTTTATCGGTTCTTCGTTATAAACTTTAAATTTCTTTCTTATCTCTTTTATTCTTTCTCGTATGGTCGTTTCAGCGTCTCCAATACCGTCAAATCCGAAAATTCTTTCATATATTTCATCTTTTGTAAATACACGATTAGGATTTTTCATGAGCAGACAACATATTTCATATTCAGACGGCGTCATATTTAACTCTGTTTCATTTACATAGATTTTCCTGCTCGTAAAATCACAAAAAACCTGTCCTATATGAATTAAATTGTTTTTTCCTCTATTTTCTCGACGCAAATGTGCTGTTATCCGACAACGAAGTTCTTTAATGGAGAACGGCTTAATAATATAATCATCTGCTCCAACCGAAAATCCTTCTACTAAATCTTGTTCAAAATTTTTGGCAGTTAAAAACAATACAGGTATATCAATTTCACGCCTTTTATCTTTCAAAAAAGTAAACCCGTCTAATTCGGGCATCATAACATCAAGTATCATCAAATCGTGTGCATTGATTTCTCGAATAGACACTCCCGATAAACCTGTATAAACCGTTACAGAATGTTCTTTTTCCAAAGTATTTTTTATAAGTTGAAGTAATGTTTTATCATCATCTATCACTATAATATGAGCCATGCTGTTTCTCCTTTATTCTTTTGATTTACCCTCCCAATTTTTAAACCATAATACAACTCCGATAAGCAGTAAAACAAAAGATACAAATTGTATCGCTAAGTCTAACGGTAAATTTACTCCCTGTACGCTTAAACTAATATTCTCGAAATAGAGGGTTGTTGTTTTTAAAGTCCAAATCCATGGAATAACTCTCCAAAGTTGTTCTTCAAGCATAGGAAACGAGCTGATATAAGAAACAAATATTGTTCCTAAAATTCCAATTCCTATGGAAGCTCCCATTCCCAAGTAAATACTAATCCATAATTGAAATGGAACTAAAAAAAGAGAACCTACAATAAAAATCAATGTAGTTTTTAAAGCAGGGATAAGCGTATAGTTTTCTGGTTTATAGATACACCATATACTAACATATAATAATAACATAGAGAATACAACAAAAAAAGTCAATATACCTATCAAATACATAGCTTTTGCGAGAAAGTTCATTCCCCTGTGCGTACTTTTTCTTATAATTTGATAATTCCCAGCTTCTTGTTCTTGCTCTCCTGTAATTCCAGCCAAAATCCCAATTAAGATAGGCGCAATCATAGCCGATATAGTTATCCAATAATTACCGCTATTCATGACAATTTCATTTTTATCGCTTGACCTAAAAACAAACAGAATAAAACCAACTATAACAAAAGCCAGTACAAAAGGTATTTTCTTTAATATCGTTCGCTTACTCTTTAAATGCTCTGCATATAAGACTTTCATGAAATACATTTTAATTTCCCTCTCTTTTTGCAAAAAAGATTGATGTGATATAGGTAAATATCATGCAACATAATACCGCTGACAATATTCCCAGTAGGATTGAATTTGTATTTAACAAATTACTTGTATTTTCCAAAACAATTCCATTTGGGTGTATTTTTGTAATCGGTACAATACTTCTTACCGCATAGCTATATGGATTTAAAATCCAATAATTTTCTGAAGCCATAATCGGAGCTGATACAAAGCCAACAAAGCCTATACCTAATGCACCAGCTAAGCCAAAATTATGAGTACAGAACAATGAGATCGGGATAATCGCCAATGACATCAACCATGTAATTCCACCCATTTCTAATATTGATATAACGGTATTCATACCAAGATGATTGCATAATGCCAATCCACATACGAATATAGTCAATAGTGCAGTAGCCACAAACGAGTAAAATGCTAAAGTAAATACTTTTACTGTCCAAACCCGTTTCACTGAATATGCTTCTACATAAATAGAACGATAGGTATTATTTTTCTTTTCTTCATACTCGCTTAAAATACACAATAGTGAAATTCCAAGTGTATTAAAAGATATTGTCCACATATTAAAAATCATTTTTGTGTAATGTTCCCAAGAGTTTTCTAAGGTATCTGGCGCAAGATTTGCTACAATCATAAGCAGAACAGCAAATATGACAGCACCAATAAAAAGAACAGGTCTAAGCAATGTCCTTTTGGATTTTAATAATTCCATACGAAATAATTTATACATAGAAACATTCCTCCTCTTTGGTAACGTTCATAAATATCGTTTCTAAATCATCAGTATCGTTGATTTCTCCCTCATACTTTAGTTTTCCATTGATGATAATTCCGATGTAGGACGCTATATGTTGGATTTCTGCAAGGTTATGACTGGAAACCAAAACCGTAATTTGATTTTCATTCAGTCTTTTTATTAAATCTCGTAATTCTTGAATACCAATAGGGTCTAAACCATTTGTAGGTTCGTCCAAGATAATTAAATCTGGATTTCCTAAAAGAGCTATTGCAATTCCTAATCTTTGCTTCATTCCAAGCGAAAAATTAGAAACCTTTTTCTTTCCTGTCTTATCTATTTTTAATAGTTTTAAAACACGGGTTATTTCATTTTCTGATACTCCTAACATACAAGCGTGTATCAACATATTTTCTTTTGCCGTCAAATTGCCGTAAATTGCAGGACTTTCTATTAAAACTCCTATTTTGTTCAACGTATCTCTTGACCACGGCTTTCCTTTAAAAATAACTTCTCCCTCACTAGGTTTTAATAATCCGCAAAGTAATTTCATGGTTGTGCTTTTTCCCGCACCATTTGGACCAAGCAGACCATAAGTTTCTCCTTTTGGCACTTTCAAAGAAAGTCCTTTAATAATATTTTCGTTTTTGATGTTTTTGGTTAAATTTTTTGTTTCTAAAATGTAGTCCATGGTCTACCGCCTTTCCTTACTTGAAATTTACTTGTCAGTGTATGTATCACTTCAAGCATTTATAAGATAAAACATAATTATAATTAAATTGTAACTGAATTAAAAAAAGGCTTACGAAACATAAAAATTGAATCGTAAGCCTTATATAACTATCCTACAATCTTCCAGTTGCTATCCTTATGTAGCACCAGCTCATACTGTGACACCTGCGTTGCCTTTGTCTGATTATCAATGAATTTCACAGCTACCTTGACTTTCACATTGTCCCCGTCCTTTGTAAAGATAGGGTTTACCAGTTCAGAATAAAGGCAGTCCCTGTCAATAGGTTCAAGCACATTTCCCGATACATAATAGGCAAGTTCCTTTTCTGTGGCTGTCGGGTACAGCTTAAAGAATGTTTCCAGAAATGCCGTAGCGTCATTGATTGTGTCAGCGTCCACGCTGTTGTCGGCTTCTGGTGTCTTTGGTTCATAGTCCGATTTTTCGATTGCTGGGGCAAGGGTAGGGTTCTGAACGATTACCATATTTCCGTCAGCGTCTACATGGACTTTTACGGTATAGGTTGCCTTGACGCTCGTTGTCTGTTCTCCCTCTTTTATCTGCTGATCTACTTCGTAGGTAGCAGAAAAAGTGTCCGTACCAGACTGTTCAATGCTCCATACAAGTACATCTGTTACCGTGGAGCTGGTCGGTATATCTGTCCGAATGGTATCTACATTCAAGTCCTGCAATTCCTTTGTCAGATAACCGCTGATTGCCTGCGTCCTTGCTTCAATCGCTTCTTTGCTGTTGTTCCATGTGTAATAGGACTTTGCAAAGTTCTTCACGAAATTTTCAATACCGCTGGTATCATGTAATCGTAACTGGATTGTTTCTGTTTCGTGTACCGTGTGCATATCAATAGCGGTAAAGTTCTTATATACGCCAAAGCTCACGCTTGCAATAAGCACCGCCCACAATGCAATCACGGATTTTTATGTGTGCCTACCTTGAAAGTACGCACCTTTTTTTCTTTGGGTTCTTTGATAGTTTCTGTCTGTTTCTTATTCTTTCTAAACATGATGAAATCCTCACTTTCTATTGTTTTACTCGTCCTGCACCGATTAAGTGCTGTTGCCAGTAACTATTCGTTAGGTCTGCATATCCTATCGGGTCGCCTGCATGGTACATCTGTGTCGGTGAAATGACAATACCGACGTGTGTTACATAACTCCCTGCGTCATAGGTGGAATGGAAAAATACCAAGTCGCCAGCCTTTGCCTGTGATAAGGGGATATGCTGGGTTGCGTCATACTGCATTTGTGCCGTTCTCGGTAAAGAGATACCAGCTTTCCCAAAGCACCATTGCGTCAGTCCCGAACAGTCAAAGGACGTGTTGGGATTGCTACCGCCGTACACATACTTCCACCCTTGATATTTCAATGCTTCATTCATAACCTTTTGTGCCAGCTCGCCCGATATTTGAGGAACAGTCAAATACTGATTGACTAATTCCACATAGAACATATTTCCATAGCCATACCGCCAGCCACCATTCTTTGCAACGGCTATCGGGTTGGTGTAGGTTACTTTCTTTCCACCCGATTTTTCTTTTGCGAAGTTTTCCGCAAGATTGTATGTATGCTTCTTACCTTTTCCAGCTACATAACCCACATAGCCACCGCCATAGTTATAGGACTGTATCGCTACATTCAAATCGTCGATACCTTGACTTTTGCAGGAAGAAAGCAGGGACGCAAAATATTTACACCCCTGCTTGATTGAGCTTTCCGTATCTAAAGAATTAGGCGGTAAACCAAGACTTTCCGAACTCTGCATGACATCTTCTGCCGTACCGCCACTTTCTACTTGAATGATAGCCAGCAACACATTGACATACTCGGAAATGCCGTATTCTCTGGCGTACTTTTCCACCATAGGCTGATGTTTCAACACTTCTGCGGATAGGTTCATACCACCAAAGGAAGAAGAATAGTTACCGCCCCCGTCGTCGTCCTCTGCACTAATCAGCACCCCGAAAAACAATACAATGGAAATGAGGATAGGAAACAGACTGCCGATAATGGCGATATGCTTCAATCTCATTTTTTCTTTTGTCCTTTCTGTAATACGGTCTTACGGTTTTTCTCGGTATTTACTTCCGATTGCTTCGTAGTTTGTGTCTGTTGAACCTTTGTCCTGCGTTCTTTCGTGTAATTCTGGCGTGTTTCCTGCGATACGGTCTTTTCTACATTCTGTTTATGTAGTAGCTGTTCAGATTTAGTCGTTTTTATGTCAGAACCACCCGAAGATAGCGGACGTTCTTTCACAGCATTTGTCTTGACTGGTTCACTTGCTTTAGAAGTGGTCGCTGTGGCAGGGCGTTTGACTTCCTGCATTTTTTCCACGCTCGGCTTTGCGGTTGTGGCTGGTCGTTCATGTGGACGGGTAGCTCCTTTTGTCGCTGATCCGTCCGTATGCGTTCTTTCCTGCCTTGCTTCTTGTGCCTTTTGGAGTTCCATTCGCTTGTCAGCGATATTTTTCTTATGCTGTTGCTGTTTTTCTAAACGTCCCGATTGCCGTTCTTTCTGTTCCTGCACGATACCACGCTTGAAATCGGAAACACTGGACTTTGCCTTTTCCTTTGCGGAGTGGACGGCATAAGCGGTCTGTGTCGGCATATCTTTGATATTCTCTTTGACGGCGTTTGCCTTGTCTTTCACTTTATTTTTCGTATCTAAGACAGCACCGACCTTTGAGCCTGCACGATTTCCAAAACTGGAAGAAGTGTTGCTTCGTGAAAAGGTTTGTTTATCTTTTTGAGGATTACTCCTTGAAGAACCATTACCCGATAGCATAGCTCCCGTAACTGCACCCGTGCCAGCTCCAACCATACTTCCATGACTAACAGCCCTTGCGATACGGTGTTCCATACGCCTAGCCCTATGTCGCATGAACAGATACGGTCTGCGGAATATCCTGCGTCCCATGCTTTGACTGTCGCCAGCGTTTAAGCTGAACATACTCATTAAGTCGCCCAGTTTCATGTAGATACCTGCAAAGCACACTATCTGCAAGAACGCTATCATAAAGAACGGATAGTCTGTGGAAATGTTGTAAAACATACTGGAAATGCTAAACGCCACCGTTACAATGAGCGTTATTCCTGCCCGTGTCATTATGGTATTAAATACCCTTACGATTGCCTGCTTTGCCATGCTTTCATAGCTCGGTATCATGGAGAGTAAAAAGCTGATAGACAAGAACATAGCGAAGATAATAAAAAGTATCTGGCTAAATATCATCATGCCCGTAAGCAAGAATACAAATATCGTGATACCAAGATTTAAGAACAAGAGGAAGAACACCATACCCAAGCGGTTAATGACCTGCGGTATCGTCAGATTGTTGTTGTCGTTATCCTCGATTTCTGTTTTTACGACTTCCTCTCTTGTTTCGCCGTCCTCGTCCTCTGGGCTTGCTGATACGAGAGCTTCGACACGTTCTGCCCCGATTTCCTCTGCGTTGCTGTTGCCAAATTGAAGCAAGAGCCACGGCTGTTGTACTTGAATGGAAAACAAGCTGTCCCGTATCAAATCCACGCTATCCCTGCCCTCACTGTCAGAATTAGGGAGCATGATTTTTGTTCCCAAGTCCAATGAAGCGGTGCTGATGTCGCTTGAAAAGTCATTGACTTTCTTAATGTAGTTGGGAGCATAGGCAATAAACGAAGCCGACAGAATGAACACCACAACAAAGTTGATAACGGCGTGTAATGCCTTACTGGTTTCCCGTTTGATTAGTCCCGTATAGGCAACATACATTCCCACCACTAAGATAATGAGAAGCAGGAAACCGACATAAAATCCCGTAGAAGAAAAGCCGTTCTCGGTAACGCCTGCAAGGGTCTGTATGCTTTTTCCGATACTGTCTGCCATATCGTTGATAAAATCCAGCTTGTAGGCTTCCTGCACCACATAGCCCGTTGCATTGGATAGGTAAAGGCTTATCGTCCAGACAAAGTTGGTAATGCAGTAAAGCCCGTACTGCACCGATTTTCCGATACCGTCCAGCCAGTTCCACGGCAACCACGACCAGCTATTATCCACATAAAAATCAAGCTGGTAGTTGGAAAGCGGATATTTGGAATAAAGATTTTCTGCGTTTATGGTATCGTCCACAAGCCCCGTCGCATGAGCCACCGTCCCCAGAAGTGAAAGCAGGATAAGGGAAAGTGCCACGACAAACAGAGCCATTTTGAGAAAGTGGAAAATCTTCTTTTTTGTGAACGCACCTTTTATCCTTTCTTTCATCACTCCACCTCATTTCTTTTCACTGGCGGTCTGGTATCAAAGGCGTGTAGCAGTTCTTCAAAGACTGGGTGTATCTGCACCACACCGACACGTCCGTATAAGTCCTGCAATAAACATTGTCCGTTCTCCAAATCACGCAAGCGTTTCTGGTTGTTCTCGTCGTCCTTGTCGATACCGAAAAATTCTAAGGTCTGCTTTATCTCGTTAATATCAGTAGAACGGAAAGCGAATTTCAAGCCGATATTGTTTTTCAGACTTTCTTTTGACACGTCCCCAGAAGATTGTGTAACAAAATAAACGCCTGCCTGCATTGCACGTCCAGCACGCACCAGCTTATTTGATAAGGTTTCGCCTTGTGCCACATTTAAGAACGCCCACGCTTCATCAAGGTCTACGATTTTGAAAATAGAACGGTCGCTGTGAATAAAATCTAAAGCAAAGGTACTAATCACAATAAGCATAGACACCGACAATAATTCAATGGTTGTGTATTCCTCAAAGGTCGTGTCCTTATCTGGCAGTACAAGGTCTGCTACTTGAATGATATTGAGCTGGTTATCTAAACTGATTGCATTTTCTACCGTACCGTCTGAAAACAGCAGGTGTGCAAAGTCGTAGTCCGTGAAGCTGTCGATATGGTCTGCGATATTTCTTGATATGGGTGTATCTTCACGGCGTAGCTCGTCTATCACATGAAGTAAGCCCCGTTTGTCGCTTTGGGTAACGGCACGAACTGCTTTACGAAGTACGGGGAATTTTTCGCCGTCCCTAGAGGAAATACCCGTAAGGAATGTTAAGATGTCGATTGCCAGACTTTCAGCGTCTTTTACATTTTTCATAATCACGAACGGGTCAAGAAGTCCTGCATTGTCCTTGTCGCTGGTAAGATTTACGATATTGATTTCATGGGCTATCTCTGGGAGTGTTTCTTTCCAATTTCCTCTTTCACTCTTAGGGTCTAAGATAACTGCTTGTCCCCCAAAGAGAACCGAATAATAGACAAGCAGATTGTTGCAAAACGACTTTCCACCGCCAAGCGAACCGACAAAGGCAGACGCTAACGCATTGGTAACAGTGCCTTTTACACCCTGCGAAGCTAAAGACGGTTGCAGGTACACATTTCTTCCCGTATCAACGGAATAACCAATATAGATACCCGTGTTTTCTCCTAACTGCTGTGTAGCACCAAAACCAAGCCCTGCTAGAAAATCACTTTTAACATACTGCACATAGTCATTGATGTATCGCTTGCTGGCAGGAAGAAATTCAGAATGAAGCCCCAGCATATCGCCAGCAGGACGCACCAGCTTTACATTGAGGTCGTCGTAAAAGTCCTTGACTTCATCACAACGGCGTTTCAGCTCGTCAAGATCGGGTGCAGACACCCGTATGACGTAGCTTAACTTATACATACTTTCTTTGCTCTGGTCTAAATCGGTTTCCAACTCGTCCACGCTGTCTAATGCGTCCACCACATTTGAGCTGGTTTCACTTCCTGCTTGATAAGCGTGATTGTCAAGGTCTTTCAATTCCTTTTTCTTGTTGCGGACTGTCGTTAATGCTTTTCGGTTTTCCACGATTTCTACATTCATAGAAGTATCAACGGGGAATGTGAATTGCTGTTGCTGGAAATAGAAGATTTCAGACGACGGAAAATCAAGCTCCCCGACAATCGCATTGACGGTAAAGTAGGACACATAGCTTTCCTTGTCCTCGTGTTCCAATCGTAAATACCGCTGGCTTTCCTCAATCACACACCTTGTCGGACGGATAAGGTCGTAGTATTTTATCAGCGTTTCTTTCTTATAGTTCTTCTTTGGTATCTGGTACTCATAATCTTCATAGGCGATACCGTCCCTGCCGTAAAGATGTTCCATGAGATACCCAAAATCATGGATTTCCAAGCGACGCACCTTAAAGCGACGGGAGATTTTATTCTCCAGTAACTTTTCCATTTTCATGTAACGGTTGATTTCATCATTCGGCATGGAAACAAAATCATTCATCAGCGTGTGATTGACTTCATGGAGAAATTCTTTAAATGTCAGCCACGCCGATTTTTTGAGGTTCTTCAGATTGAGCTGTTCTTCCGTAACCATGAGCTTAAAGCCAAGAAAAAAGCGGTAGTCCACTTGATTGTCCCCAATCATAGAAACCAACGCCTCGGTCTGTTCGTCTATTTTTTCTAATGCCACTTCACGAAGTTTCCCCGTTACTAATCGTTTGGATTGTTCCTGCATACTTCGTATGGAGCTTTCCGTCGCTATCTGCAAGGCATGGATTTTACCCTCACGGGACTGTGCGATAAGCTGGCGAAAGCTGTCATGCACGATAAACTTTTCTTCTGCGGATAGAAAAGAATAGTTGTAGGGTATCAGCTCATAGTAAGCGAACACCTCATTGTCCTTGTTCCAGACAAGGTTGTTGTCAATATATTTTATCGGAAACATAGTTCATACTCCTTACTGCCGTAATATTTTCATGTAGTATCTGCTTATCCAGTTTTACGGCTTTTCCTGCATAAGTGATTTTCGGACGCAACGCATAGGTTATCTGTGATTTCAAAAAACTGTAAGGCTTCTTGCCGTCAAAGGTTTTCTGGCTCATAAACCAAGTGAGGAAAACGGGAATACCGAAGTATTTTAGAAACGCCCCCTCAATCATGGAAAGTGGCGGTAAGTCTCCAAACAGAATGATGATAAATTCCGTAATCACAAACCATGTAATCTGTGTAAAGGTAACGGGAAAGGGCAAGTTAAAATCGTTGATGGCATACAAGACTTTTTCCACGTTCCAGATACCCGTGTAACTTTTAATCTTTTTCAAGTTCTTTCAGCTCCTTTCTTTATTCCTGCCGTGTTTCTCACGGCATAGAGGTATCCCTTGTGGGATTTCGTAAGTTCTAAATGAGAAAAGGACAGCCATGTTTCAGACTGTCCCTCAATAAAATCGCTGTCAGTAGCAACAATGCTGTTGCTGATCTTCCAGCTTATCGTTTGATTTCACACATACCGTACCTTGTTTCGATAAAGTAATCTTCAATCTCAATATCTCTGCCGTAGGCTTCACAGTCTATGTAATGGTAGAGGGCAGGCGGTATCTCGCCAAGTGCATTTTCTTCATAAATTTTTTGGTATGCCACATCTTCCATACTGTTGCACCCAGAATAGCAGATAATATCGTCGATATGGTCTGCCAGTTCTTCGACACTTCCGTAATAAGAAACAAAATCGTCCAGCTTATCCAATACTTCCTCTGGAAAATCTTGTATCAGTTCATAGATACGGTTCAGTTCATCAATGGACGTGTATTCTTCAATCTTCATCGGGAAGTTTTCAGTATCGTGTATTGCGTATTCTTCATAGCGTCCGTTTAAGCCGATACGTTCTCTAATTTCTTCCTCATTTAAGGGAAAACGAAACCAAGCCCCTTTGACACCGCCCTCAACATAATCGCCTAAGTTTGCGATATAGACTGCCATATCATCAATGCTCATCAGACCACCTCATTTCTAGGGCAGTTCATAAATGCCGTGTTCCGTTTCCACGAAATGTCCGTTATCGTCCAGATATTGTCCGTAGGCTTCAAAATCGAAATATCGGACTAGGCGTTCGTCAATCTCTGCAAAGGCAGGGTCATTGTCGAGCAGATGTTTCGCCACATCAGCCATGTTCTTACACCATGAATAGTGGATAATGTCGTGTCGGTGGCTGTGCAGTTCGTCAAGGTCAGTAAACCAGCATAACAGCTCCGCACAATCTTCTTTCAAATCCGCTGGCAGACTTGCATAGGTGGAATAAAGGTCATTGAGCCTTTCGACGCTGGTATCTTCCCGTACATCATCAGAAAAGGGGAGTGCTTTGTCTACAATGCGGTAGTTCTCGCTTTCTGCGTCTATTCCCAGCTTTTCTAAAAATTCTTCCTCGTCAATCGGCAGGGTAAACCATGCGGACAATAGTTCCTCATTGGTTGCTTGTGTGCTTTCGATACACACCCTTAATTCATTCATACGTTTTCACGTCCTTTCTTCAATGCTTCTGCTATGACGGCATAGGGAACGCCGAATACATAGCGTGTAAAATCTTCTAATTGTTTCGTCGGATAATCAGCAAGGCAGATACGCTTTAATTCAAACCACACCGCACGACGTTTGTAGGGCAGGTCTGAAATATATTGACAGCCGATTTTTGCCTGCATATCCGTAAAAATATCATTCAATGTATCACTTCCAATCTTGATAAATCTTAAATTTAGGTATGAAAAAAGCAGTCAATCCTAAGACTAACTGCTTTGTATGTATGCTGGTATGAAGTTGTGAAACTGGGATTTGTCGTCTGTTCTATTTTTTTAGATTTGTTATAAAACCAGAAATAGCAGATATAAGCCACCCCAAGCCAATAACAATTAACGCAATTTTCCACCCTATACCATTATCAAAAACAAAGATAAATGTATATAAAGCGAATAAGCTAATAGGAATAGCAAGTCCATATAACACTAAATGAAATTTTCTCATTTTTTCTTTATCCATTTCTTTGTTACCTCATTAACTTCCAATCTTTTTACTTCTCGCTATAATCATATCACTTTCATACCAGCACTACAATGAAAATCATTATGCACCGATAATCTTATTGAACAGTTCCAGCAACACGTCTTTTACACCGCCAGCATTGAACACCAATCCGACGGCAACAAGGGCAACCACCAAGAACCCAATGAGTTTTGAAAACTCACGTTTGAACCCTAAATAGATACCGATTACCACGATTGCCATTAACACTAATGACTGTGCGTTGCTTAAAAACCATTGATATAAATTTTGACCGAAATTCATTTAATTGTCCTCACTTTCTTTTCTTTGATTTCTTCCATGTGTCTGTCAGCTTCTTTGCCGACGCTTATAATACACATCAAGACTACGCCGATACCCATTCCAAGCGATACCAGCAGTAAGTCTTTTCCTAATTCCCACATTTTTCATCACTCCTTTTCCTTGACAATCATATCCTCAACCGTAGCGGTCTGTTGCTTGATTATCTGGTGGTGGCGTTCCGTCAGCCTTGCCTGCTGTTCAATCGTTTCCAAATAGTCGGTCTGATTGTCTTTGTCTATCTTTTTCAACATTTTCAAGGTCGGGGCAACCTGCCTTTGTAGCCAGTTGAGCGTCCGCTCCAATGTGTAAGGCTCAGGCTTTGTCGTCAGCTTCACGGGCGGTCGCCCCTCACCAATGAACCAAGACCAGCGGGCATTGGTTTTCCAGTCGCTTTTTCGCTTGTCTGGTTCTTTATCGGCAAAACGGATATACTGATTGATGATAGAAAAAGCAGTCTGCTCTGCGTCGTAATTCGTCAGCAGTTCCCGTACCGCATAATAGGCACGCTCATTTTTCAAACGTATCTCAAAGCGGTTTTTAATCGGGACTTCCTCAATCGGTATTCCCAGCTTTGCGTACTGTTCATAGTTCTTTTCATAACAGCAGAAGTACACTTCACTGGAAAATGAACCGATATACAGCGTATGCCCCATACCGCCTTTGTCCGCTTCGTTGTGCTTTACCAGCTCGCCAGAACCATAATTCTTAAAGGAACGGAATTTAGAGATACATTCTTCGTTTTCGCATTTCTTAATCAGTTCTGGAATATCCAGCAGTCCCGTTCTGTCATTGATTGCAAGGTCAAGGCGTTTCATCACGCCACCCTCAACCAAAGCGTCCATGAAGAAGTCATACCAGCTTCTTTCTTGTGCCAGCAGATAACTTTCAAACTGGCGACAGCCTTTGCCTTTCAGTTCCAGCAGGACGCCTTTTTCTTCATCAGCGGAAGTGTAGATAACCACGTCCCCGATATAGTAATGCTCCGTGTATTTGTAATGCCCGTAATCTTCATGGAGCATATAGTTGATATTCAGCTTTAGAATATCTTTGATGATGTGCTTTATATCCATTGTGGGAAAACGGATACGCACATAGTCGAACAGCAGGAACATAGGATTGTCGGGATTGAATTTTTCCACGGCTTCAAGGAGCTTGTGTTTCATATCCTCTGTCAATGTTACCCTGCCAGCTTCGATACGGCTTAAATGTTCTCGGCTGATACCAGCCATGATTGCAAGCCTTGTCTGCGTTACGCCGTAATCACAGCGTTTCTCTTTCAAGGCGGTTAGAAAATCAGTTTCATTCAGTTGTCATACCCCCAGTCGTGATATTTTTGTGATTTTGTGATAATTTCAAGGCTTTATCACAAACGGCGAAAGGTACGAAAAACCCTTATTTTATGCGGACTTGCAAAGGTTTTTGTGGAAGTTTCCGCCGTAATTGTGCCCCTCTGTTAGATAATGAGGGGCTTGTATATGCTGGCGTGGCTAACGCCACACCAGCAACGGCATACACGGTCTGGTTCGCTTCGCTGACCGTTCCTGCCGTTTCGGTGGACTATCCGCATACATTCATACCCATATACAAAACAATGAAGTCCATATCCTCGTTTTCGCACAGCTCTAAGGCTTCTTCGTCAAGCTCATATTCATGTTGCATACGCATAAATATGGATTTATCCATAACGATAAACTGATAACAGAACGTACAATTTAAGAACGTCATTTCTTCTTCAAGAGGAATTGAGAACAGTAACGGTAATTCCTGCTGTCTGCGTTCTGCTTTTTCCAATAGCTCCCTCATTTTCGCATGGTAACGCTCAATCGGGTATTCTTCTGATTGGTAATAGTCCATATCGCTGGAAAAATCCAAGTCATCAATGAAGTTGCCGAAATTTAGGCAAATCCCTTTTGTGCTTGCTTCTCCCGTTTCATTTCTTAATTCCATTTCCATATAACTCATAATGTTTTATTCTCCTTTTCTTGTTGTTCTGGCATGACTTGTCTTTGTTCTGCAAGCCTGCCGATTGTCTGTAAAAAATCATGTCCTTTTGGGACTAACGGCGTGTAAAATTCACTTATTACGCTTGTTCCCACATCACAATAGCCACGTCCTTTGATACGCTTCTGAAAAAACTGTTTCTTCACATCTGAACCGAACAGCATACCGTAACCAAGCTCACTGATACGCCCCAGTCCTACACGAAAGTTGAAGTTATCCCTTATCCCGTCCGAGAAATATTTTGCGTCTGGTCTTTGACAAGCGACGATAAGGAAATATCCTGCCTGCCGTCCCAGCATGACGATTTTCTTTAACTGGCTAAGTAGGCTCGTACTTTCTTTTATCCCAAGCATTTCAAAGAACGCCACATATTCGTCAAAGATTAAAAAGCAGGGTGGCAGTCCCAGATAGGCGTAGTTTTCGCCCGTCTTATAATCTGGGTGTCGCTTCATTTCCTCGCTTCGCTGTACCATGCCCTCATAAAACGAATTGACGCAATCTATCATTTCTTCTTTGGTGTGATACACATTTCCCATAACTGTTCCTAAGTCTGCAAGGTCAGCGTTCTTCGGGTCTAAGATGTAAAGGACAGCGTTGGTATGTAGTAGGGCTTCAATGAGCGTCAGCAGAAAATAGGTTTTACCGCCACCAGTCCCACCAGCAATCAAAGCGTGAGGGAGTGCGTCATATTCCCAGACAAGATTTTTCATCAGTCTAAGACAGCCGTTTTCTGCCCGTACTTCATCAATGGTAATACGGTTTGCTATCATGTCATAAAGCAGGGTGTATTCAATATATCCGTCATGTAAGGTCTTGTCGGTCAATTCACAATACAAGCCACTTTCCAATTTATCCTCTAACCGTAAAAGCTGGTCTTGATATTTTCCTAACGTAATTTCACAGCGGATATGGAGCAGTCCCTTTTCCATTTGATAATAAATCTTTGGAAACCAGACGATTTTTTCCCTTGATCTGCTTTGCAGGTCAGTGAAAAAACCGCTGTCTTGTACGGTATCAGCTTCATACCACTTATTTTCCAGTACCATTCGTGCCAGCTTTTGACGGTGTAATATTTTCTTGAAACTGTCATAGCAGAAACGATAATACAGAAGAGCGACCAATGCACAAACACCAGTCGCTATCAGTATGGTTATGAAGTTGTAAGGGGAAAGCGTCAAGCCGTTGTCTAACAAGCTGAAATGCTCCCAATCGGTACGCATGAGCTGTTTCATATTCAGTAGCAAAAGAACTGCCACGAATACAAACAGAAGTGTACCAGCACAGAAACGATATACTAAGCCTTTGTCGCTGGCTCTGATACGCTTTCCCTTGTATTTATAGAATGTCATAAATGCTCCTTTCTTTGCATGGAAAAAGCGGTCAATCGTAATGACTAACCGCTTAATGAACATAAAATTATTTTGCTTGCTTTTTTAGAATAGTATAACTTGCAACTAAAACCACGAAGAATAGTAATATGAAAGTTAAAGTATGAAATATTCCATTTGGATAAGGTGCTACCCAGCCTTGTTTGAAAACAAGGATAGAAATATATCCCGTAATCATAGAAATAGGCATAAAAGTAATCCCAATTATATTAAACCAACTTACATAAAATGTTGCTTTTTCTTCTGATAATATTCTTGCAATAAAATACCCAATAATTCCTACCGCTTGAATAATCATTGAACCTGCAACAACTTCCATTGTTTGCAATTCATACCAGCCACCAAAAGCACAGAGTAACCCAATAGCAACAAAAGCTGTTGATGAGATATAAAGTATTTTACTTGCAATCTCTTTACTCTTTTGTTCTTTATCATTAACTGGCTCAATGCCCTTTAGAATGTAATCAGTAGTTACTCCAAAAAAATCGCTCATTATAATTACTTTTTCTAAGTCTGGTGTACTTTGCTCACTTTCCCATTTAGAAACAGCTTGTCTTGAAACACCAACTTTATCAGCAAGTTCCTCTTGTGATATTCCTTTCGTTTTTCTTAAATATTGTATTCTGTCTGACATATTCATTTTTAGCACTCCTTTCTTCATGGTTATTGTACCAATATTGGCAGTTGCACAGCCACCATTTAGGAATGGAAATATGTCAACTGACAGTTGCAATCGTGTTTTTTGCGAAATATTCAAATATTTTTGATTATAAATCGTGCTTTCAACATATTCACATTATAACAATTTTTCACAATCGCTACAATGAAAACCTAATGTATCAACTTATTTCTTCGGTTGTCCCTGCGGTGTATGGTTCTGTGGATTGCCAGTTTGATTGCCTTTGTTCTTCAAGACAATATCATCAGCCTTGATATACCAGTCCACAACCACACCTCGATAGTTGGCATTTGCCACCGTATCGGCTACGGGATTGACAAGCTCCACCTCTGCATATACGGATATTCCTTGACTGGAATATCCGCAGGGATTGACACTTGTATCATGCGTTCCTGCACACTGCATTTTAAATCATAGGTTCTTCTTGTGATTTCCTCACTGGTTGAGCCGTCGTCGTTTTCTGCTCGCACCTCATGTCTAAGTGCAGAGAATTTCAATGTTCCGAATGTCTTTTCTTTGTCTAATACAATACCGTTTGCTAATCTCATAATCATTTACCCCCTTACTTGCTTTCCTCGACTGGCAACATATCATCAGCCGTTAAAATATAGTTTGTAAAGCCACGTCCTTTGACATTTTTACCGTCAGCGGTAATCTTCGGATTGATAAGTTTTACCCTCTGCTCTGGTTTAAAGTGCTTTTCGCCTGCTTTCGCTGGAATGGTTACGATAATGTCGTCGGCTCTCTGCACATCAGAGTACAAGTTATAGCTTCTTGATACGGGCAT
The DNA here is from genome assembly GCF_003479865.1 of Blautia sp. AM47-4. Taxonomy (NCBI): domain Bacteria; kingdom Bacillati; phylum Bacillota; class Clostridia; order Lachnospirales; family Lachnospiraceae; genus Blautia; species Blautia sp. AM47-4. Next base: position 8,056 of record NZ_QUHY01000024.1, on the reverse strand, counting down.
AAAGCGTCCGTTCAAGCGTTGCTGGTTTACATTGTTTTCCCCAGCAAATTCCAAGTTTCCAAAAGTCTGTGCCATGTTCGGCACTACATATTTTAATTCCATATTGTTTTACCTCGTTTCTTTCTGTTGTTTTGATTGATTTGTTCTATTTCTTATTCTGGCGGTTAAGGAAGTACCAGCAATCCCACAGATAGTAAAGGGTAAACTGTATGCTTCGCACCCTTGACTATCCGTGTTCTTGCAGGTTGTTAGCAGACAAGCCAGAATAAGAGGAAGTCTGCTGTTTGACAGCTTCGGTGGAGAACGTGATTTTTCTTTCATCATATCGTTACCGCCTTATGATTTTTTCACTTTACGGCGTTTGTAAAGATATGTTCCAGCCAGCCCAGCACCAGAAGTCAGAAGAAGTGCAAGCAGTCCGTAAAGGTTGGTACTGTCGCCCGTTTTTGGACTGTCTGTTTTCTTTGGTGTATCGGGTGTCTGTGGTGTTTCTGGCTTCTCTGGTTCTTTGGGTTCTTCGGGCGTTTCGGGTACTTCTTTGATAGTAACCGTCTGTCCGTCGTCCTCAATGTCTTTGTGTTCCGTAACCTTTTTCGGTTCATCTGGATTGCTTACATCATACAATTCTTCAAAGGTTACAAGCTGTTTACCGCCAAGAGAAGAAGCGTCAAAGGTAAAGGCAATCTCTACTTTCATGCTTTCTTTATCAGCGATAAAGGTATAGTCATTCTCTATACGTTTGCCGTCAATGATAAGCTCAGCATTTTCTTCTTTCAACATCTGCCAGCCTACAAGCTGATATTTTGTACCGATTTCCAAGCCCTCTAAAGTAACCGTATCAACGATTGTAACGTCTTTTCCTGCTTCAATCTCTTTGTTGCCGTCTTTATCGGTAGCGGTTGTATGTATCTTGATGATACGTTCGGTAATCAATACCGTTTGCCCGTCGTCCTCAATGTCCTTGTGTTCCGCAACTTTTACGGGTTCGTCTGGATTGCTCAAATCGTATAATTCCTCGAATGTTACCAGATTTTTACCGCCAAGCTCGGACGCATTGAATGTATAGGAAATTTCCACTTTCATAGCTTCATCATCAGCGACAAAGGTATAGTCATTTTCTACACGCTTTCCGTCAATGATAAGCTCGGCGTTTTCTTCTTTCAGCATTTGCCAGCCTACAAGCTGATACTTTGTGCCTTTCTTCAAACCGTCTAACTTGACGGTATCAACGATTGTTACCTCTTTTCCTGCAAGGATTGTCTTTTCGCCGTCCTTGCTGGTTGCTGTGGTATGGATTGAGATTTCTTTTTCGTATTCATCAGTCAAAGTTCCTAAATCAATCACACGATTATTTCTTGATACTACGATTTCAAATGGTGGGATAAGCTCAAAACCCTTATTGCTTTCACATCTCAATTCTTCAATGATGTAAGTATCATAAGGCAATGCCCCTTTGCTGTCGTCTGGTTCAGAAGTTCCAAACCACACACCGTCCTCACTGGTCTTTCCTGCGTTGGTATTGTGCTTATGACTAGCCCATTCAGCAGAAGTAGAGAACTGTCCGTTATCATCAGTTACCACGATATGACTTTCTCCCGTCGTCTTGCTTGTGATCCTAAACGGAACATCAGCAAGACGCTTGTGTGTTCCTGCACCGATTTTTACGCCCTCAATATCGCCACGCTTAATCTGATTGTAGATAGAATGGGTTGCGTCGGTTAAATCAACGATTTTTCCATTTTCTGTGATTGTAAAATCAATCGGTTTTGCACCGTCAGTCAAGTAACCGTCGGGAGCTTCACTCTCAACGATACGGAAGTTCCATAAGGTAAGAGGTCGGCAGAAGTAGAAGCGATACCCTCAATATCCGTATGGATTGTCTTTACCACTTCATTTTTCTTGTATAGCTTGCCCTCAACCAATACCGCATTATCATTTAAGGAAATGATGTCAAAGGCAGTATCTTTCAAGGTCGCACTTCCTTGTGGCTTTGTATCGCCAGTTTCTAAATCTCGTTTCTGAATTTTGACACCGCCACGGATAACCTTGTCTGATACGGAAAACTGGTTACTTCCAGATAATACGGCAAGGTTGCCGTCCTCGGTAATCTGTGTTACATATAAGCCTTTCATCTGTTCGGACTTATCGCCAGCCTGCATATATGCACCGTCCAATAAGTACCCGTTTGGAGCTTTTGTTTCCTCAACGGTTAGCGTTCCTAAAGGAAGAACCGCTTTTCCGTCCTGCATATAGAAGCTGTCGCCAGATACTTTGTATGCGTCAGCTAATTTTGTAACATAATGGACTGTACCGTCGCTGTCCTTTTCAGCGATTGTCTTTGTCGTCCATGTACGAGTAGCTTTTTCTGGAAGATTGTTCTTGTTGTAATAACCGTCATAATATTTCCATGTAAACTCCGCACCTGCCAGAGAAGCGTTCCCTTGTGGGTTGTCTTTCTGTGTTTCCATGTCGATTTTGAAAAGCTCAATCAAAGTGTCTGTTACTTTCGGTGTATCAGATACATTCAAGGTCGCTGTTTTTCCGACTTCTACCTTTAAGGAATAGACCGTATCATCAACCTTATATCCTTTCGGAGCGGATAATTCCTTGATATAAACTGTTCCTGCTTTGACCTCTACAATCTCTGTATTGCCGTTACTATCAGTCGTAAGGGTAGCAAGCTGTTTCGTGCAGTCTTTATCAGAAAAGACACCGTAAGTTGCACCAGCGATAGAGTAATTCCCGTTACCGTCTGTAATGCTGGCATTACTAGAAGATTTCTTCAAGGTGGCATTTCCGACGTTTAAGTTCGCCCAGAACTGTCCTAGTTCCTGCCCCTCGCCAGATAGATATAACCGCCACATTCATAACGTCCTTTATTCTCTTTGACAAAGGATTTCGCCCCTGCGAAAACTTCGTCCTGCGTTGCCTTTGGTATTTCATCATAAGAAGCTCGCACGTTGTCGCATTGCCAGCCCAGATGAACGCTTAATCTCTGCCAGACCACAAGCTGTCTTAAAAGGTAGGCGTGATTGTTGCTTATTCCGCTGTGGCTGTCTGTGTACTGTTTTACATATTCAATGGATAAGGCAACGTCGCTTATCTGGTCGGCAGTCATGCGTGAGCTTGCGTCAGTTCTGGTCTTATAGCCGTTCTTAAAATCTGTGTTAATGTCGATACAATAAGCGTCCTCGCCCTCAACGGTCAAATGCCCCTCATTAAAGGTAGAACCAATCGAACCGTCATTCATTACTTTTTCAACGATACCGACACGCTCATTGGATTGCGTCCAGTATTGCTTACTTTCTGCATGAACGGTTGTACTCGGTAAGGTGGTAACGACAGTCGCTAGGGCAAGTACGCCCGTACACAATCGTTTCAATATCTTTTTCATAAATCTAATGCTCCTTTCATTTTGGGTAATAAAATAGCCGTCCATAAAGAACGGCTGGAAATAGAAAAGGAACGTCATTTTTAGGAGTTCCATAGTCTATGAAATATTCAATTTTTTGTTGTTTCAATACTGATGTGCTGTATTCATAACTTCTTAAATCGGGTTAAATCAACGTATCAAGGCTCGCTCGCAGGTAGTAAATTAGTAGTAAAATGAATGTTTTGAACCCTTATAAAAGCGAATACAGCTAGGTTTTTAGGGGATAATTGGACTTTTTATTGTGATATTTACCAAATATTTGTAAATCAGTTTACAGATGGAATGAACAATATACTATCAAATACACAATATTCTAATATGGTAGCGGATTGGAAAGAGTGGGAAGATAACGGAACTAATCCGATCAGGGTATTTGTCTATTCCATTCCCATGATTTTATCTATTATTGGACGTAAGCAAATCAAAGAAGCAGACAATCCGGTAATTAATATTGTGACAAATTTCTCGATTTTGACCAGTGTAATTGCAATGGTGTCTATGAAAACTTCTGGAATATTTATAGGACGATTGATTTCATATGGATCTATGTATTCTGCATCCATTTTACTACCTTGGGAAATTGAAAATATTTTTACGAGAAATTCAACCATAATCATAAAAAGTGCTACTGTGTTAGGATATATTGGATTCTTTTATTATCAGATGCATTTTACATGGGGGCTTATATGAAAAATCCAGAAATTAGTGTAATTATGGGGATATACAATTGTGCAGATACGTTGTCAGAAGCGATTGAGTCTGTTTTAGGTCAGACGATGAGTGAATGGGAATTGATTATGTGCGACGATGGATCATCCGATGCAACGTCTGAAGTGGCAGAATTCTATATAAAAAAATATCCAGAAAGAATGGTATTGCTGAAAAATAAAGAAAATAGAGGACTTAACTATACCTTAAATCGTTGTTTAAAAATGGCAACAGGAAAGTATATTGCAAGAATGGATGGAGATGATATTTGTTTGCCAGAACGATTTGCGGTTGAGTATGAAATATTAGAAAAAGAAAAAGCAATTTCGATTGTAAGCACAGATATGGGGTATTTTGATGAGACAGGAATATGGGGGAATATAAGTCATCCTGAATATCCCAAGAAAGAGGATTTTTTGCATGGATCTCCGTTTTGTCATGCACCATGTATGGTGAGAAAAGAAGCATATGATGCGGTGAAAGGATATACAGAGAAAAAGCGTTTGTTGCGAGTAGAAGACTATCATTTATGGATAAAAATGTACGAGGTCGGATATAGAGGCAAAAATATTCCCAAACAGCTTTATCTTATGCGAGATGATAAAGCAGCATATAAGAGAAGAAAATTTCGATATAGAGTAAATGAAGCATATGTACGAGGAATGGCAGTGCGAAAACTTGGACTGCCGATAAGCGGATATCTATATGCGATACAACCAATTATTATAGGCATTTTACCTAAGGTGGTATATGACTATTTTCATAAAAGAAAATTGGAAAGTAATTCGAAAAAAAATAATGTGTGCAAAAATAAGTGATAGGAAGGGATGGATACATGATACCGAAGAAAATACATTATTGTTGGTTTGGAAAAGGGAAGAAATCCAAATTAGCTTTAAAGTGCATAAGGAGCTGGCGTCAGTATTGTCCAGAGTATGAAGTTATTGAATGGAATGAGGAAAATTTTGATATAGATATGAATGGGTATACGCGAATGTGTTATGCCGAAAAAAAGTATGCGTATTTAAGCGATTATGTCAGACTTTGGGTAGTGGAAAAGTATGGAGGAATCTATTTTGATACAGATGTAGAAGTAATTAGATCGCTGGAAGAATTGTTAAGAAATGATGCATTTTTTTGCTTTGAAAATAAGCAATATGTAGCTTCGGGATTGGGATTTGGATCTGTTGCACATGGAAAAGTGATTCAAGCGATGTTGAAAGAATATGAGATATTACTGGACGGGAAAAATGGAGTAAGAATGTGTCCGAAATTGAATACACAAGCGTTGGTAGCATTGGGGTTAAAACAGAATGGTAGAAAACAAAATGTGTGTGAAGCGGTAATATATCCTATGGATGTTTTGAATCCATATAACAGCGCTACCGGAAAATTAGAAAAAACAGAAAATACATTTTCCATTCACTGGTATGAGGCAACGTGGATGAGTAAACACTTAAAAATTCGTGGCATGATAACAAGACCAATACACAGAATATTTGGTGTAGATGTCTTTCAGAGGTTCCGCAAATGAAAAAGAAATTGCTAATTGTGTCTCATGCTTTAGAATTAGGTGGAGCAGAAAGAAGTCTTATCGGGTTATTAAATGCATTTGATTTTGAAAAATATGATGTAGATTTATTTTTATTACGGCATGAAGGGGAATTAATGAGAGAAATCCCATCAGCTGTTAATTTATTGCCAGAAATTCGCGCTTATACAGTATTAGCGCGACCGATAAAGCGGACTTTAAAGGAAGGACATTTCATATTAAGTATGGCAAGACTTGCGGGGAAAATGGCAGCGGCAAAATATAATCGAATACATAAATATACAGACAGTGATGTGGCGTTAGAATATAGTCATAAATATACTTGTCCATTTATGCCAAAAATTCAATCCAATGAAGTATATGATTTAGCAATCAGCTTTTTGACACCGCACTATTTTGTTGATAGAAAAGTACATGCAAAAAGAAAAATAGCCTGGATTCATACAGATTATTCTCGTATACAGGTGAATATTGCTTCTGAAACCGCAATGTGGAAGAACTATGATTATATTGCTTCGATTTCTGATGCAGTAACAGAGAATTTTCTTTCGGTTTTTCCTATGTTCAAGGAAAAGATTATTTTGATTGAAAACATCTTGCCGGAAGAATTTGTGAAAAAGCAGGCAAATGAATTTTTAGTGGATAAAGAAATGAATGCAAAAGGGATAAAAATACTATCTATTGGGCGATTCTGTAAGGCTAAGAATTTTGATAATGTACCAGAAATTTGTCAACGGATACGTGAAAGAGGGATGGATATAACATGGTATTTGATTGGTTTTGGCAGAGACGAAGAATTGATTAAAAGAAAAATTGCAGAAGCTAATATGCAGGAATATGTAAAAATTCTTGGAAAAAAAGAGAATCCATATCCATATATTCAGGCATGTGATGTTTATATACAGCCTAGTCGATATGAAGGTAAATGTGTTACGGTTCGTGAGGCTCAGATGTTAGGAAAACCTGTAATTATTACAAATTATGAGACAGCTAAGGAACAATTGGAAAGTGGTGTAGAGGGCATAATTGTACCTATGCAAAATCAGGAGTGTGCGGATCAAATATTTGATTTGCTAAATAATAATTGTCTGTTAGAGCAACTATCATTCAACTGTCAAATGAGAAAGTATTCAAATAAGGAAGAAGTGAAAAAAATATATCGTATATTGGAAAAGAGTAATTGTGTGGGTAAAAGGTAGAAATGGTGCAAAACAATTATAATAATGATGTTGGTTAGATATTATAGCTATCCATAAGTGGGAGTATCTGAGGGTGTTATATTGAGAGCAATAGTATGTTGCGATTTGTACAGGATATTTTATAGATGAAAATAAGGCAATTGATGTTGATAAGGGAGAAATTTCTATGCCTAAAATAAGTGTGATTGTACCAGTGTATAAAGCAGAAAAATTCTTAGCTACTTGCATAGAAAGTATTTTAAATCAAACATATGGCAATTTGGAAATAATATTAGTCGATGATGGATCACCTGATTCATGTGGAAAAATTTGTGAAAAATATGCTTTAAGTGATAGTAGAGTTAAGGTGGTTCATCAGAAAAATGCAGGAGTTGCTGCTGCAAGAAATGTAGGATTAGATTTAGCTGAGGGAGACTATGTAACTTTTGTTGATAGCGATGACTATATTCAACCTCAGATGTATGAAAAAATGATAAGATGTGCGGAACATAATCATTGCGATTTAGTAATGTGTGATTGTATAAAGGTATATTCGGATGGAAGAAAAACTATTTATTCTCACAATATTCGTGGCGGGTTATATGAGGAGAAACAATTGCATCAAGAATATTATCCTCATTTACTAATTACTCGTTCGATAGAATATCCTGCTACAATTTCCAACTGTGTGTGCATGGTAAAAAATATGCGACAAAGAATGCCACGATATGAGATTGGAATTCGATTTTCTGAAGATTGGTTTTGGGGATGTCAATTGATGCTTAGAATACATTCGTTTTATTATATGAAAGGACAAGCCTACTATATGTATAACTGCAGCAATCAAAGTTCAGTAACACATACATTTACGTCTGATAAATGGGACGATTATAAGGCTTTGTATGCACGATTCCAGGAAGAATTTGGTCGAAGCGAAATATATGATTTTAGGGATCAACTTGACAAGGTATTATTATTTTTTATTTATAACGCTATTGGGGATATATTCTGTTCGAGTGTTCTTACTATAGGTGAAAAAAAAAGAATGGTTAATAAAATATTATATGAAGATAGCGTTGCAACGGTGTACAAAGGGAACATAATAAAAAACTTAATAATGGACTGCCAATCTTACACAAAGTACCGCCCAAACGAGACTACGGGCGGTATTTTTGTATCATGGCG